>JBAYAP010000040.1:0-9706 GCA_041669715.1 Acholeplasmataceae bacterium | reverse complement strand
TGTATGATGTATTAAGAGCAGATCGTTGTCTAGCGTATCATTCATTAGAAGCAAGAGTCCCTTTTGGTGATTTAAGTTTTGTTGATTACGTTATGAAAATTGATGCTAAAAAGAAATTAAATACATATCATATGGGAAAATATTTACTTAGAAAAGCTTTTGTAAATTCTTATTTACCAGATGAGATACTATATAGACAAAAAGCGGCATTTAGTGATGCGGTTGGTCATAGTATGGTTGATGTGTTAAAAGCTTATGCTGAAAAACAAATCAGTGATGAAGTATTTGAGCTTAAGAAAAAGCAATATATACCAATACCTTTATCAAAAGAAGCATTGCTTTACCGAGAAATATTTGAGAAGTATTATCCAAATCAGGGACATTTAATTAAAGATTATTGGATGCCAAATAAAACATGGGAAGGCTGTAATGTCAATGATCCAAGTGCAAGATATCTAAAAAATTATGGAGCTTCTGGTCAATAACAATAAAAAAGCATAAACGTTAATTACGTTTATGCTTTGTTTTTAATGAAACAAATGATGAAAATAGCGATCGGGATTATTTAAAAAATCTTTTAATAATTGAACAGATTCTAAAGTGTCATAAGATGTTTCGTTAATCGTTTGATTAGTAAGTTTAAAAATTTTTGCTTTTGGACAAGCCGATATAATTGGTGAATGGGTGGCAATAATAAATTGTGCACCTTGTAATGTTGCTTCATGAATTATATATATTAAAGCTAATTGATTATCAAATGACAAGGGTGTTTCTGGTTCATCAAGTAAAAAAAGTTGTCCAGGTTTAATTCTTGATTTAAAAAATGATAAATAAGATTCACCATGAGATGATGTTAGTAAATCTTTTTCATATAAATGATTGATTTCACCAAGTGTTCTCATATGGGGTGATTTCGCAAGTAATTTTGAATAATCAGAACGATCTTTATATTCAATTTCAATTTCTTTAATAGCTTGTTTTGATTCGGCCTTATCTTTTTCTAGTTGATTGATGTAAGAAGTGAAGTCTTCAGCAGAAAAGTAAAAGCCTTTTGGTTTTGTTAAAGTATATTTAATGCTTATATCTATCGGTTTTGGAAGAATTAATGGTTGACCAATTTGATATAACTTTAATTTTTGTGCAAGAAGTTCTAATAATGTGGATTTTCCACTCCCATTATCACCAACAATAATATTAACCGAAGATAAATCTATTGGCACATTGAAAAATCCTAATTGATAAGGAAATCCAATGTCATCTTGTGTTTTATTAAATTCAATAGATTTAATAAGTGCCATAATAGCTCCTAATAATATATGTTAAGATTTACTTTCGTGAACAACAACTTGTGGGAATGGAATTTCGATACCATTTTTATCAAGTGTAGATTTGATAAACTTTCTTAAGTCTCTTTCAATTGCATAATGTTGATTGCTAAGTGTTTTTACTATTGCACGTAAATTGACACTACTATTTGCCAATTCAATGACGCCTAAACATTGAGGATCTTCTAAAATAATATCAGGGTATAGTTTTCTAAATTCCGGTAATTTTTCATTTAGTAATGTAACTACTTTTTCGACATCTTCTTTATAAGCAATCCCAAATTCGACAACACCAACTGATGCATTTCTTGAATAGTTAATAACTTCAGTGATTTTACCATTGGCAAGAATCTTTACTTCACCCTTCCAATTTTTAATCTTTGTAGTTTTTAAACCAATAACAGTGACTTCACCTTTAAAACCATTTGTTTCAACAATATCACCAACATCAAAATGTTGTTCGAAGATGATAAACATACCATTAATTAAGTCACTAATAAAACTTTGAGCACCAAGCCCAATAACAATACCTGCAATACCTAAACCAGCAAGTGCTGGTGCAATATTAATACCCCAAATTGATAAGATGATAAGTATTGTAATTAACCAAATAACATAAGTTAAAATACTTATCATTAATTTTGCAAGTGTTTTTTTTCTTTTTTGTTTTGCTGTTGCTTTAGCACCAACTTTAGAAATGCTAAGTTTAAGGACTTTTAAAACAAACATTGCAATAAACACAACTAGAATACTTGAAACTAATAAACCAATACTTTCTTCTAATACGGATGTTAAGTCACCACTGATATTGTCAAAATATATATAAAAATCAAAATTCCATGTCCATAATATAAATATGGTTGCACCTACTAAGGCAATAAAGCTCATAAGATAAGAAAAACCGACAATTAAAGATCTTCCTTTTTTTTCATATCTTTTATTCATAAGACGAGAGAGTAAAAATATAGCAACTAATACAATAACAATACCAAGCGTTAACAAAACATTATATGTTGTATTTGTTAATAATATATAAGGAAACATAAAAAACACCTCTTTCTTTCTACTTATAATCATATCATAAATAAAGATCTAAATCACTATATATCACTAGGTGATAAATAATTTAATATATAAAATAAATCAAAGCGTGTTAAAATATATATGGCTTATGGAAGGTGGGTACAGATATGCAATTTGATCATTCAAAAACACCATTTTTTACAAAATTATTAGCTTATGCTCAAAGTGATGTTGTTAAACACGATGTCCCAGGACATAAACTTGGACAAATACATAATGATTTAACTGATTATGCTGGTATAAATTTGATGAAATTAGATGCAAATGCACCTAGGGGATTAGATAATCTCAATCGACCTAAAAGTGTTATTATGGAAGCTGCAGCACTTATGGCTGATGCTTTTGGTGCTGAAAAATCTTATTTTCTCACAGGTGGAACAACGATGGGTATTTTAGCAATGGTTATGTCGACATGCCGTGCTAAAGAAAAAATAATTTTACCTAGAAACGTTCACAAATCAGCTATTAATGCACTTATATTAAGTGGGGCTATTCCTATATTTGTAAAACCAAGCTTAGATCCTAAATTAGGTATTGCAAATCATGTTACATTTGAAGAGTATAAAAAAGCAATTGATGAAAACTTAAATGCTAAGGCTGTGTTTATAATTAATCCGACATATTATGGTGTAACTTCAGATTTGGTAAGCATTACAAATTATGCACATCAATTTGATATGATGGTAATGGTTGATGAAGCGCATGGATCACATTTTCCGTTTTGTGATTTATCACCGATAAGTTCAATGAAGGCTGGTGCTGATCTTGCATCGTGTTCGTTACATAAAACAGTAGGATCATTAACGCAAAGTTCGATTCTTATTGCACAAGGCGATCGTGTTGATCATATTCGATTACGATCAACGATTAATATGATTCAATCAACTTCTCCAAGCAGTTTATTACTTGCAAGTTTAGATGTTGCAAGAAAATATATATATTTTAATGGTCAAGAAAAAATTTCAAATGTTATAAAAATGGCGGCAGAAACCAGAAATAAAATTGATCAAATTCCTGGATTAAGTGCCTTAGGTAAATCTTATTTTGAAAAACAAGGGGCAACTGATTATGATGAAACTAAAATCTTAATTAAAGTTTCTGATTTAGGTATTACAGGATTTATAGTTTATCAAGAATTATTTGATATTTATCATATTCAATTTGAACTTGCTGAAACGCATTTGGTATTGGCGGTATTATCGCTTGCGACCACACAAGAAGATTTAGATAAGTTAGTTGATGCACTTCAAAAACTAAGTGATCAATATGAGCCACAACATCTAGATATCATTAAACCTAAAATGGTATATCGTTATCCTGATGCATATACAAGACCAAGAGAAGCATATCATGCACCTAAGAAATATGTCTTAGTAGAAGATTCTATTGATGAAATTGCAGCAGAGTCAGTGATGATTTATCCACCAGGAATTCCAATTGTGATTCCAGGAGAAATTATCACACAAGATATTTTAGATGATTTTGAGTTTTATAAAAAATATGGTTCAACGATTTTAAGTGATACTGATTCAGGGTATATTAAAGTCATAGATAAAGAAGAATGGAAAAAATGGGAAGGTGAAGATGATGAATAAAGTAGATTTATCGTTTCAAAGTTGTAAAAGCAGTTATGAAGAAGCAGATGTTGTCATATTTAGTGTTCCTATGGATGCAACGACATCATTTAGACCTGGGACAAGATTTGCGGGTAACGCCATTAGAGTTGACTCTATTGGAGTTGAATGGTATTCACCTTACCGCGATGCCGATTTAAATGATTATAAAACGGCAGATGTTGGTGATTTAGATTTACCTATAGGTGCTGTTGAAGATGCGCTTGATGTTGTTTATCAAACAACAAAACAAATTCTTAATGATGGAAAAACACCAATGATGGTTGGTGGCGAACATTTAGTAAGTTATCCAGTTATAAAAGCAGTATTTGAAAAATATCCAAATTTGCATATTATTCATTTAGATGCGCACACAGACTTAAGAGAATCCTTTTTTGGAAGAACTTTATCACATGCAACATTCATGCGTCATGTACATGAATTTGTTGGTGATGGTAAGATTAATCAATTTGGTATTAGAAGTGGCGAAAAACCTGAATTTGTTTGGGCAAATAGCGGTCATATAAATATGCGTAAATTTGATTTTGAAGGTCTTGATAAAACAGTTGAACTATTAAAAGATAAACCTGTATATATTACTATTGATTTAGATGTCTTAGATCCAGGTGTATTTCCAGGAACTGGAACCCCTGAACCAGGCGGTATGCAATATAAAGATTTATTATGGGCATTTGATCAATTTGAAAAGCTTAACCATTTAGTTGGTGCAGACATTGTTGAATTAGCACCGATGCTTGATCCAAGTGGTGCATCGACAGCAGTTGCAGCAAAATCTTTAAGAGAAATGGTTTTATTGCTTCAAAAGAACTTAAATAAATAGATAAATATGAAAAAATATAAAAGAGCAAATATTGCTCTTTTTTTTGTTTTATGCGGAAATTGCTTTATTTTTTTAAAAAACTGAATAAATATTCAGGATTATTGCATATTTAATGAATAAATTTGCTTATGCGAACAATTACTTATAATTAGCGTTTTCATAAGCAATACTTTTGTTTATAAAGCATCAAATAGGTATAATCAAGTTGTTAAAGGAGGGATACTTATGTTATTTAAATCATATGATCCACTTAAAAATAAACAACTACAAATATTAGACGAAAACGGTAGTATTGTTAATAAAGAGCTTGAGCCTAATTTAGATAAAGAAACATTGTTAAAATTATATGAAACAATGGTGTTAGGTCGTATTGCAGATATTAAGGCATTACAATATCAACGTCAAGGGCGTATGCTTACATATGCACCAAATAGAGGTCAAGAAGCCGCACAATTAGGTGCTGCTGCAGCACTTGAACCACAAGATTGGGTTTCACCAGCATTTAGAGAATTAAATCTTATGCTTTATCGTGGTGTAACATTAGAACAAATATACCTATATTGGTATGGTAATGAATGGGGCAGTCATTTTAATGATGATGTAAGAGTGTTACCAGTAAATATTATTATTGGTTCACAAATCAATCATGGGGCAGGACTTGCTTATGCATCAAAGATATCAAAGAAAAACGAAGTTGTTTTAGCAACTATTGGTGATGGTGGAACTTCACATGGTGAATTTTATGAAGGACTAAATTTTGCTGCTTCTTATGATGCACCACTTGTTGTTGTTATTCAAAATAATCAATATGCAATTTCAACACCAAGAAAAAAAGCAACAAAAGCAAACACACTTGCTCAAAAAGCAGTGGCTTTTGGTATTCCCGGTATTCAAGTTGATGGTAATGATATTTTAGCAATGTATGTTGCTACAAAGACTGCTGTTGATTATGCTAGAGAAGGTAAAGGTCCAGTGTTAATTGAAGCTTATACATATCGTATGGGACCTCATACAACATCAGATGATCCTTCAATTTATCGTAGTAAAGAAGAGGAAGAAAACTGGGCAGGTAAAGATCCACTTATTCGTTTTAAAAAGTATTTAATGGATAAAAAATATTTAACAGAAGCTAAAGCGACAAAACTAGAAGATGAAAAAACAGCTTATGTGACTGAAATATTTAAAAAAGTTGAAGCTGAAGGTGGAAACGTTGAGTTACTTGATATATTCAAATATACATATGAAGAAATGACACCTCAATTAAAAGAACAATATGAAACTTATAAACAGTTCTTAGATGAAGGGGGCAAATAATTATGGCAGCAATTAATTTATTAACAGCAATCAATCAAGCATTAGATCAAAAATTAGAAGACGACGCATCGGTTGTTATTTTTGGTGAAGATACAGGTTTTGAAGGTGGTGTCTTTAGAGTTACTGCTGGATTACAAAAGAAATATGGTGAAGACCGTGTCTTTGATACACCAATTGCTGAAGCAGCAATTACGGGTAGTGCAATAGGTATGGCAATTAATGGACTACGTCCAGTTGCTGAAATACAATTTGATGGATTTACATTTCCAGCATTTACAGAAATCATTACGCATATGGCTAGATATAGAAATCGTACAAGAGGTAAACATTATTTACCAATTGTTGTGCGTTTCCCTGTCGGTGGCGGTATTAGAGCTTTAGAACACCATAGTGAATCTTTAGAAACATTCTTTGGCCATGTTCCTGGATTAAAAGTAGTATATCCATCAACACCATATGACGCAAAAGGGTTATTAATATCTGCAATTGAAGATAATGATCCGGTTATTTTTATGGAACCTAAACGTTTGTATCGTTCTGGTAAACAAGAAGTGCCGGAAGAAATGTATCGTATACCAATTGGTAAAGCAAAAGTTGTTAAAGAAGGCACAGATATTACGGTTGTTGCTTGGGGTTCTATGATGAGAGAAGTTCAAAAAGCAATGAAGTTATTAGAAAATGATCATATTAGTATTGAATTAATTGATCTTAGAACAATTAATCCAATTGATGAAGAAACAATTATTGAATCAGTTAAAAAGACAGGTCGATTCTTAGTTGTTCATGAAGCTGTAAAAACTTATGGTCCAGGTGCAGAGCTTATTTCGTTAGTTAATGAAAAGGCCTTTCTATATTTAGAAGCGGCACCAACAAGAGTGACAGGTTTTGACATTACTGTGCCACTTGCAAGAGGTGAACATTATCAATTTGTTCAACCTGAAAGAATCGCGGCTGAAATTAAAAAAGTCGTAGAGTTTTAATAAGGAGGCATATATATGTATCAATTTAAATTTGCTGACGTTGGTGAAGGCGTTCACGAAGGTCAAATATTAGAATGGAAAGTTAAAGAAGGCGACAAGGTTAAAGATGGCGATACTTTAGTGATTGTCGAAACAGATAAAGTTAATGCCGAATTACCATCACCTGTTGATGGTATCATTTCAAAGATATATTTTAAAGAAGGTGACGAAATCACCGTTGGACAAATTATTGTTGATATCAATGACGGTAAAGAAGTTGTAGAAAGTCCAAAAAAAGAAACTGAAGTTAAAAAGGAAGAACCTAAAAAAGTGGAAGCACAAACTGCTGTATCAGGATATGAATTTAAGTTTGCTGATGTGGGTGAAGGTGTTCACGAAGGTACGATTTTAGAATGGAAAGTTAAAGAAGGCGACAAGGTTAAAGATGGTGACACTTTAGTTATCGTTGAAACAGATAAAGTTAATGCCGAATTACCATCACCTGTTGATGGTGTAATTGCCAAAATTAATTATAAAGAAGGAACAGAAATTCATGTTGGTGATGTTATTGTAGTCATTAATGATGGATCAGTATCTGAAAAACCACAAACAGCACCACTTTCAGAAGATAATGAAAAAGCTGCTGGTGTTATTGGTGAAATAGAAGTTTCATCAGAATTGATTGAATCTTCTGATGAAGTCCACGCACCAAAACAAGAAGTATCTTCAAATAGCAAAGCACTTGCAACACCTGTTGCAAGAAAAGTAGCTAAAGATTTAAATGTCGATATTAATAAAGTTGTTGGTACTGGCTTTAATGGTCGTGTATTAACAGAAGATATCAATGCTTTTGCTAAAGGGTTAAAATCAGATGATAATAAAACACCACAAGTTTTAACACCTACAAAAGTTACAGTATCTAAAGAAGGCGATGTTGAAATCGTTCCTATTTCAAGATTAAGAAAAGCAATTGTTAAATCGATGACGTTATCTAAACAAATTATTCCTCATACAGTCATGATGGATGAAGTTGTTATTGATGAACTTGTTGAATTAAGAAAAAAACTTAAACCATTAGCTGAAGCTGAAGGCATTAAATTAACATATATGGCATTCATATTTAAAGCAACTTTAATGGCTTTAAAGAAGTTTCCTTACTTTAATGCAAGTTTTGACCAAGAAAATGAACAAATGATCCTTAAAAAGTTTTATAATATAGGTATGGCTGTTGATACACCTGATGGATTAATTGTTCCTAATATTAAAAATGCCGAACAATTAACGTTATTTGGACTTGCAAAAGAAATTCAAGAAGTTGGTCAAGCAACAAAAGAACGTAAAGTATCATTGGATAAATTACAAAATACAACTTTTAGTATTACGAATTTTGGAGCAGCAAATGTATCACTTGGCACACCAATTATTAATCATCCAGAAGTTGGTATATTAGGCGTTGGTAAAATCAGTCAAAAAGCCGTTGTTATCAACGGTGAAATCAAAGCTGCTTATACATTACCTTTGTCATTAGCAGTTGACCATAGAGTTATTGATGGTGCTGAAGCAGGAAGATTTTTAACATACTTTAAAGAACTTATGGAAAACCCATTATTATTATTAGTTAACTGAGGTGAAATAAATGAAAAATTATGATGTTGTCATTATCGGTGGAGGACCTGGAGGATATGTTGCGGCTATTAAGGCTGGACAATCAGGTTTAAAAACGGCATTGATAGAAAAAGAAGTTGTTGGGGGCATTTGTTTAAATCACGGATGTATTCCAACAAAAGCATTATTAAAAAGTGCGAAAGTATATCAACAATTTTTACATGCAAAATCTTATGGATTAACTGTAGGTAATGTTGGATTTGATTGGCAAGCAATTTTAGATCGTAAAAATGTTGTTGTTAAAAAGTTAACAACAGGTGTTGGTTTTCTATTAAAGAAAAACGGTGTTGATGTTTATCAAGGCTTAGGTGTTGTTAAAGATAAAAATACTGTTGAAGTAAATAAAGAAACATTAAAAACTAAGAATCTTATATTAGCAACTGGTGCGTCACCTATTGTGCCACCAATTCCTGGATTAAAAGAAGCTTATGAAAAAGGCTTTGCTAAAACAAGTAGAGAATTGTTAACTATTGATAATGTCCCTGAAAATCTTGTGATTATTGGTGGTGGCGTTATTGGTGTTGAATTTGCAACTGTCTTTTCATCATTTGGATCAAATGTAACTATTATTGAAAAATTAGATGGTATATTACCAATGATGGATGAAGATATTAGAACTGCTTATACGAAGACACTTAAAAAAGATGGTATCAATATTTTTACAAGTGCTGAAGTTAAAGCTGTTGAAGGTACAAATGTTGTTTACTTAGTTAATGGTAAAGAAGAAAAAGTTAAAGCAGATACTATTTTAGTTTCAGTCGGCATGCGAGCAAATTCAAATGGTTTAGAAGTGTTGAACTTAAAGATGAACAAGGCATCCGTTGAAACTAACGACCAATTAGAAACAAGTGTTAAAGGTGTTTATGCCATTGGTGATTTAAATGGTAAATACATGTTAGCACATGT
>JBAYAP010000039.1:0-9750 GCA_041669715.1 Acholeplasmataceae bacterium | reverse complement strand
CATAACCTATCATACCAGCAACATAATTATGAGTCATTCTTGAATCATAGTTTACTTCAATTGCATTAATTGTTCCCGTTGTAGAACTATAAGATAAATCTAGACTACCATACGCAATAAGTCCACCAATATATAATTTGCCTAAAGCTTCACTTCCTGCTTGAAAATCAATATTGATATCAATATGAACATCAGTGATATATGCATCATTTGATGCTCCAGCTAAGCCCGCAATATAAACATTATCAACATCATTAATTGCCGAAACATCTTCTGGAACAATCATTAAATTAACAAAATTAAGATGTGTTACTTGTCCAAATAAAGCAGCAAAAAACGCATAAGATGCATAATCTCCTACGTAACTTGCTTGACTTATATTTAAATCAATAATACTATAATAACTTTCTGAACCACCTGTACCCGTATGGGTGTAAAGTGTAGATCCAGATATAGTATTACTCGTAAATACACCATCAAAACTAACTTCAGCTGCTTTATAACTGTTTCTAGCAACTTGATTCATATCAATATCGGAATTTAAAATATATGTTGAAGATCTAAAAAATCCGGAAATAAGTAGTAACTCATTCATATAATTTAAATCAACGGCATCATTAATTAAAAGATTTCCTTGATCAATACTAAGACCTTGAAGGATTGGATAAGTATCATCTAAGTATAATTGTGAATATAAATTTGTATCTGTTGTTAAGTCTTCATATGAATCTTTAAAATACCATGTTGAAGAAAAGAGTGCTGAATTTTGAAAATCAGCTGTATCAAGTCCAACACCATAAGATTGTGCAGAATCATTATCTGATAAAATCTCTTGATCATAATAAAGATTCGTAATTGTTCCTGTATTTAAATAAACTAAAAGTGAACTTGTTAAATTTTGCGTAACTGCTTGTGATTTTACATAGGGTGTTGCAATAAAACTATTTCTAATCGTACCGGTATTATTAGATACCAAACCTGAAATAATAAAATCACCTTCAGCATTAATCCCTGCAGATTCTTCTCTAGTATCAATATAATAAACATTTTCTAACAATCCTTGATTAAGTCCAACAAATGTTGATACATAAGTCATAAGACCTAAATCTAGTGCTTGAACAATTAAAGGATTTATTAATCCAAAGTTTTTTATTTCTGCCGTACTAGAAGTTTTAGAAAACATTGAATAATAAACAAGCCCTGACATATAGGTATTATAACCATTTTCAGTGTTTACACTTCGAAAAATAAGGTTTGTAATTTCATAGCCTTGTCCATCAAATGTGCCTGTAAATGGTGAATTAAAGCCAATAGGTATAAATTGATAATTCATGCTGACCTTTAAAGCATCAAAATAATCGATATCATTTCCTAAAACATAATCTAATGATAAATATGTGGTTGCACTTGTGCCTTGAGAATCAATTGAAAACTGATATAAATCAAGAGCATCTTCAATCACATAAATCTTACTTGTATTAATTTGTGAGGAATCCCCGCTAATTGTTTCATAAGGTTCATAGATGCTATCATATGAAATATCATCTAATGCTGTTACATTAATATCTTCGCCAATCCATGAACTTGAATCTTGATAACTTACTGTCGTCGCATAACTAAAATCAAAAAAACTGGTTGCATAAACAACAACAGTTGCAAGTAACAAAAATAATATTGATTTTTTAAAAAATGCTGTTACTTTTGATTTTTTCATAAATCTCCTTACGATTCAAAGAAACTATTTTCAATACCCCAGCGCTCAGAAACTCGATTTGCTTGAACAATATCAAGTGACATATCAAAATATAAATAACACTCTTCATATAAAACGGTATTTGATCTGATGCCATAAGCATCGCCACCATCGATAATATGAATTGATACATCATCAGCAGAACTTTCAACAATATCCGGATAATATATATAACCTTCTTGATCATACAAGGGTTGTCCAAATGTTTGTGAAAAAATTAAATCTGAGAAAGGATAATATGGATATACATTATCTTCATGATAAAGTGATTGAATTACAGGATCTATCGGATTTTCTTCATTTTGATTAATATAATAAGTGCCTAATTCCCATTCTTGATTAATTTTAAATCTAAATCTTGAAGCTACAATCGGTTTTATTTTAAAATATATATCTAAATCTTCGATATAATTATCAGAAGTTGCATCAAATGCATTAACTGTGACAACGCCTTTTTCTGGGTCGTAATAAGGACTGTTGTATGTCACAATATCGCCATTAAAATAAACCATCATTTCAACTTCAAAATCACCAGCTTCAATTGTAATCCCATGATCTTCTGAAACTTGAAAATAAGCATAGGTTGCTACAATAGCAACAATAAAAACAGTTAAAAAGACAGTTAAAGATAAGATTAATCTTAATTTCAACTTATATCTCATTAATTGATTTCTCCTTTGTCGTTAATCATGGTGATATTTAAGCTTAATACAAACGTTTCATTTAAATAATTACTAGAGTCTAATAAGGCATCATAATCGCCCCATGCGACCACTTGAAAAGTTAAAACATCTGAACTTGTTAATATAAGTTCACTCATGTCATTAATAACTTGTTCATTGTAACTATCGATTGCATTTATTTGATCTTCTTTATCATTATACCCAAAAATAATAGATGATACAATCGTTGCGTAATCAGTTGTTAAAGAAGCGCTATTAATATTTACACCTTCATAAATAATAATATAAATTAATCCTTCTTGATCTTGTTCTTCAGATAAATCAATATATACATTTGTAAGTGGTGATTCATCGTCTAATTCAATATCAAAACGGTGTGATGATGCCATATAATTTATCATATCATTTTGATTATCTATAAAATCATTTTGATAATCAATAAAAGCTAAATCGTCAAAAGAAATATTTGTTGAAGCATGTACTTCATCTTCATATAAAGAAATAGATAAAACACCTGCGTCAAATTCAGCAAGCGATTTCGATTCAACATATGTAAACCAAGCATATGTAACAGATATAATTGAGGTTATTAATAATAAGATGACAGATAATGCGATAATATATTTTTTCATCTTTTACCTCCATTAACAAATAAAAAATAGCCATTGATCTATAAATATATAGATGCAACTGGCTATCTCCTTAGAGACCCTTTAGTTTTGCGTCACTAGATTGCTCTAGCTTTGCCAAATCATGAGTAAATTATTTGATTTCTTTTTCTTTTTTTATTTCTTCTTCTATTTCTTTTTTTAAGGATACTTTCATTGCTTCTAATTCTAAAGCTTGTTTTTCATCTAAAACTTTAATTTTTTCTTTTTGATAAGTTTTTGCTAAATCAAAGATTTCTGTAATTAAAAGAATAAATATCACAACCACTAATGCTAAGAATACATAACTTCTATTAGATTGCACTAATAATGAAATTGGCTTTAGAAAAGTTATCTTTTCTACATATTTTCCAACTAAATTATCTGATGTTATATAATCTTGAATACCATCTTGATCTGTGCTGTCTTCATTATCACCTTGTGTGATAAAGCCTTCGCTGCTTTCTCCAACAATTCTATGGACAATTAAAATTTCTTCATTTGATGAAGTATATCCTTGATAAACAATCACATCATCAATATCTACATCTTCAATGGTTGCTTTTTTCATGATATACATATCATTAACATCAAGTGAATCCTCATTATCACCAATCATTGAATCAGTTGGCACAACACCTAACGCATATCCAAATATGTATGCTGGTTCATTGTTTTTTATTGAAAGTGTTGCTGATATCATAATACCAATTACTCCAATAATCAAAAGTCCAGCAATCACACTTAATGTGATACTTATTATCTTTTTCATTTAAATTCCTCTATGCTGATAAAACCATATTGATATGATTTATTCGTAGAATTTGTCCCATGAAAATATTACTATTTTCATATGGGGTTCCCAAACTATCTGTACCAAATACAGTTGGATCAAAATATATATCAAAATATATAATAGTTATCGTATAATCTATATCATTTAATGGCGCTCTTTCAATAAGTTCATAATTTGTAAAATTATTTCCTGAAAAATATTGTTGACTATAATTTAAATCATATGTATCTTTAATGTCATCTGTTTCAACATTTGAAAAATTCATAAAAGAAACTTTTGTTACCGTATATGAAACAGCTTGACCAATCATTGAACTAGCATTAAGATCACCATATGAAACAACATCTGAAAACGAAAGCGTTACATGACCTAGTGCCGTTCCTGTATTTGTGATTTTAATCGCAAAACTAAACTTTTCTCCAGGTGCAATATAACCATCAATTAACGTTAAACTGGTAGGATCAACTATATATAAATATTTATCATATTCCGCTTCATCACTTGTCGTATTATTTACTAAAGTTAAATTATCACTACCTTCATGTGAAGGATCATTATAGACATAAAACTCATATTGGGCTTCAACACCAGAAACTTGAGATATAAGATTTGCATTGTTTAGATTTGTTGATGTAAACCATGCAAATGTGACAGATGTCACAAGTAATATAGCGATTAAAATGTATAAAACTGCTTGAATCATCAATTTAACTTGATTTTGATTTTTAGACATTTCATCACCTTCTTATAAATTAAACTTTTATCTTACTTTTTTTCTTTTCCAAACTATCTTGAATCTTTTGTTTTTCTTTTTGAATACGTGCATCAGATTGAGCTTTTATTTTTGCTTGTTGCTTTTCTAATCTTAATTTTTCAAGTAATAAACTATTTTTTACTTGTTTTTCAAGTCTTAGTTTTTCTTTTTGTTGTTTATTTTTTATTTTTTTAACTTCTTCTAAATACAATGTTCTTGCTTTTTTCTTTTCAGCAGCAATAATTTTAGCTTCTTCTGATTTTAATTTTTTGCGTGTATCAAAAATTTTCTTTGTAACTGTTTGATGTTCGGATTTTATAATTTCATTTTGAGCAGATACATGATCAAGATATATTCTTAACACTTCTTGATTTTTTTCGAGATGTTGTCTTTCAAGTTTTATCTTTTCTTCTTTTTTAGCTCTTACTGCTTCATCACGAATTTTTCTTTTAGTCTCTTTTTGATAAACTTTATCTAATGAATCTATTTCTTTCATAATTCTTTTTTCTAAACGAATAGAATCTTTATAATCAACTTCTTTAGTTTCACGAATAATCCTAGCAATGTTTAATTTATCTTTTGCTTTCATAATTAAATCATCAGTAGATTCTTTAACAAGCATTTGGAAAAAATAATCATCATTTTTTTGATCATCTAACTCAAAATATGATTTATATAATGCGTTGGATATTGCAATAGTATCACGAAGTGCTTTTTTTAATGCAACTTCATAATTTGATGATTCATCTAAATACTTATCAAT
Source organism: Acholeplasmataceae bacterium (assembly GCA_041669715.1). Lineage (GTDB taxonomy): Bacteria > Bacillota_I > Bacilli_A > Acholeplasmatales > Acholeplasmataceae > WOFB19. The sequence goes on along the minus strand of JBAYAP010000039.1, from coordinate 4,354 downwards.
AGATTCCTTAAAAACTTTTTTACTTTGATCTAAATAATATTGATTGATCTGTGTATCTTCCATTTCAACTTTAGTCCCATCAGTTACTAAAGTCTCTAAATGCTTTTTAATTATTTTTGGACTTTTTTTATGATACTCTTTAATATCTAAATATTGATAATGATCTTCTAAAGCTTTTTGATTACCATAAATTGTTGTAAAAGTTTGTAATGCCAATTGATAAATATTTTTCATATAATAATCATCAAATGTTAAATTTTTTTCATTAACGGTTGTATCAAAATCAAGTGTATGATATCTATCTAAATATAACCATAACGTATAACAGTTTCTATAATCTAAGTTTTTTAAGATAATCGATGTTTGCATAATTGGTGGGACAACAGGTTTTGTATATTTTAACTCATCCATAAATTGTGTTGTTCTTAAATTATTAATTTGCTTTAACAAATGCTCCATGCGTTTTAATAACTCATGATTTCTTTTGTTGATTTCTTCATCTTGAACATCATCTGTAATAATGACATTAATATCATATTCAACTTTAGAATCTTGAATTTCAAAATTTGATTTTAAATGAAAATGTCTTTTATCAAATGATTCAATATTCTTTTTAATCATTTGATATCTTCTATCAACAAAATCATATAAACGATCAATTAATGTTTTTACAAATCTATTTTCATAAATTCCATAATCAATTTCAGCATTTGTAACCAATATTTTTTTAGGAATAACTTGATTATTACGAAATTCTTTAATTAGTTGAGTGTTTGCTGCTAAATGCCGAACGGAATCACTATTAACTCTTTTAGCTTTTTCAATTGCAGTTACTTCTTGTTCATAACGCAAGCCTGATTTTGGACTATTTGCAATTTTATACAAACTTGCAAAATAAGATTCAATAGTTCCAATCCATTCTTCATGGAAAGTTTTAATTTCAGAAATACTTTTTTGGTAAATTTCATTCTCACCATCAAGGAGTGCAGTATAAAAATAATTAGGAAATGATTGATTCATTTCAATATCATAATACGCATCATTGATCGCTTGATGAAATTTTCGCAAATCAGTTAATTTCTTCATTTATTTCCCCTAAAATTGTTTTTTAATTGTTGTTAAATAAGATTGGCATTCAACAAATCCATTTTTACCAAATAAACGATCTAATAAGACAGATAATTCAATGATTTCATTTTGTAAAAATGGTAAATTTAAACCTTCAAATTTTCTAAATATCTTTCTAGCAACCATGTAATCTAATGCTTCTGTTTCACTACCACCACAGCCAACATAGACAGGAACAAATGATTTAATTTGTTTCATAATACGATTACCAAATGTAACTTTAAAATTTTCAGTAATAAACTTATCAAGTTTTTCTAAATTTTGTAATGCTTTTAATGACAATGGATAATCTTTAGTAGCTGTTCTAAATAGTTCTTGTAAATAATCATTTGATATCGTAACACCATCTGTATCTGGTGCATCAATAAATTCTGATTTAGTATTTATTTCAATAGGTGTTGCACGGTCATATACTTTATCTGTAATAGTAAAAGTTGAATCATCTTTATTTGCTGTTCCAACAAACCATACATTTTGTGGCAATAACATTTTGCCTTTTTCAATATGAATTGGATCACCTGGTTGTGAATCGGGTACAATATCAATTAACCATTGATCAGTATCTGGCATTTCAAGTAATGATAAAAATTCTGCAAAATAATATTCAACACGTGCTAAGTTCATTTCATCTAGTACAATAAAATTGGGATCTGTACGATATGTTGTTTCATAAATTGCTTCCAAAAATTCTGTTTCATTAAATTTTTTAGTAAATTCATTTAAGTATCCCATCATTTCTGCACGATCTCGCCATGAGGGTTGTACAGCAATAATATGTGAATCATGACCAAAGAATTTACCCATTGCATATGGCAATGAAGTTTTCCCTGTTCCTGAAATACCTTCTAGAATCATAGATTTTGAAGAAGCCATACCTGAAAAAAATGCAGATATAATTTTTCTATTATAAAATAATCCTAATCTTGATGCGGAGAAATTAATAAATCTAGTCACTAATTCATTAAGATTAATCATGTCATCTTCTTTCATGAATATTTGAGTGACTTTAAGTTCATAATCCGAATCAACACGTCTTAATTTAACAAATCTTGATGGTTCATTTTCTTCTTTTTCTTTATCTTCACCATTTTCGGATGATTCATCACTAACTCCACCTTGTGGTGATAAGCCTAAATTTGAAACTTTAAGTGCTAAAATCTTATTTCTTTCATCAACTAACTCTACTGTTTTTTGATTTAAAAAAGAGATTTCTTCTAATAGTTCATCTTTTTCGATTTCTCTACTAACAAAGCGTATATAGTGGCTAATCCATTGATATATCTTAAGTATTAAAAAAACAATAAGTGCGAGATTCACAATGATTACAATAAAACCTATAATCCAATCGATTACGGTGAATTCTTTAGATGCAATTGTTAAAGTTTTAAAATATTGAACAATATCAGAGACAAAAAAATCGGCGAATGCTTGGAAAATCATTCTAAAAAATTCGGCGATGTTTGCAAAAAAATTTCTGATAAATTCAATATAGTATCTAGCAAATTCTACCATATGAATCTCCTTCTATAAGCTTTGAAAAAATATATCTATTTTTTATCTTTTTTTAATTCTGCAAGTATTTCTGCACGCATTTTTTCTTTTTCAGCTTCAAGTGTAGCTTTTGTATTTTCTTTTTCTAATGCATATTTTTCTTCTAGTTTTTCACGATTAATACTCATGATACTTCTTGCCAAGATTACACCTTCAAATGCTAATAATAAAATCACAGGCAAAATAATGAATAATGCAAAACCAGTTGATGTTTGTAAATAATCTAAAGCTGTACCATATCCTGCAAGTTTACTACCATGATAAATTGCTAATACATCTTCTATGTTTACAGGTTGATCAGGTGAAGTATTGTTGTTATCTGAAACATAATTATAGTCTGCTTGTGTAACTAAATAACCTTCATCAGTATTGATTTCAACAATTCTATGGGTATTAAATTCATGAATTGAAAGATCAAAATATGTAACCACATCACCAATTTCTAACGTTTCTCTCGATTCACTATCAAGCATGGTAACAAATATCATATCACCTTTTTGAAATGAATCATCTAGATTTCCATACATTGAGTCTGATTGAACAGCTAACATACCTTTATTAAAGACATTTGCAATATTGTCTTCACTTTTTAGTTTCATGTTTGCTATTGAAAATACTAATAAGAATAAAATGACAGCATAAAATAATACATTGAGAACGATTTTTAATGCTTTTTTAATTTTAGATTGTTGTTTTTGTTCCATATGGTTCCCCTTTTATTATGCTAAAAATCCAGTCCAATCCATGAAGGATTGGTAAGTGTATGAGTCCATACACTTACCAGACTAGAATGCTTATATGTTACAAATTATACTGTAACACCTTGGAATGTAAATGTAGATGATACTTTTTGTGAAAGAATTGAGTTATAAGTGTTAGCATCCCAACCTTCTAACCAAATACGAACCATGACTTGACCATAATAGTCAGCTCCAAAATCAACAGCAGTTATCAATGATACATCAAATAATGATGAAACAACTTGGCCTGATGCACCAAGATCAGTTATTGTTGCTAAAGTTGTTACAGCTTCAATTCCAAAAGGAAGTGAAGCATTTTTAGCAAAGTAATAATTCATTGCTCCAGCATTACCTTCATCAACAGCAACGCCATCTTTTAAGTTACCACCAGCACCTAATACAACATTTTGTCCACCTACTGGTTTTTCATATGCAACAACATCATTACCATATGTTGCATCACTTATCATAGCAATTCTCATACCATTAGATGCATCGACTGGTATTTGAGAACCAGCTGTTCTTGCAACATCTAATACATCAGTAAAATCTTTATCTACTGTCCATGAATATGTTGTTGAACTTAATGTTACTGTTGTCCAGTTAATTTGGTTTGCAGTATCAGATCTAAAGTTTAAAGGTAATTCAATATAACCTCCACTAGTTCCTGTCATTGCTGAAGAACCTAATGTAAAGAAGTTAATACCATCAGCTGTAGTTACATGATTAAATATTTGGGTATTACCATATTTAGCAACTAAATACGCTTCAACTGTTTCTGATGTTAATGTTGTAACCCAGTTAGCTTGATCTGGTGCACCAGCAACTGTAGTAAAGTCACCTAATGCAACTTCAATCCCGCTATCAGCAACGATTTGTGCTTCGAAAGCTTGAACTGTTGAAGTATTTGTTAATGTAAACCACGCAAATGTTGT
>JBAYAP010000038.1:0-9940 GCA_041669715.1 Acholeplasmataceae bacterium | reverse complement strand
CAATTATAATCTTTCTTTTCATTTTTTATCTTGTTTCCTTTCTTTTCTTCTTAATTTAGATATAAATTATAAAATCTATAAATGATATGATTAATCTTATTTATATCATATCATAAAACAAGTTTATCTTGTTTTGACTTCCAAAGGTCTAGGTTTGAACTATCGTAGCGAAGATTTGTATTAATGGCTTTGAGATCTTTGTTTTGCTCTTTAAGATCTTTTTTTATGCCATTAAGTTCGTTTTCTAGATCTTTACCATCCAGTGACAGTTTGATATTTAACCCTTTAACTGTTTCTGCCATCGATGTTCACCTCCTTAATTGTAATAAAAAAGCACAACGATTTCTCGAGGTGCTTAATGCAATAATTATTCACTTAAAAAATTCTAATTAAACCCTTAATCTATAACACTAGCTGTGCAACATCAAGTAAATAAACGAATCCATTTGATACTAATGTTAATTGTGCATCTACAGTTTTTCCTTCAAAAGCCATGCAAGCAGCAGTCTTTGTTCCGGTTAGAATTGAATGTTCAAGAAAGGTAACTTTAGTGTCATTCTTGATTACAAATTCTTTAGTTTCATGTCTACGAATTTCTCCAACTTTTTTGCCATCGATATGAACTTCGATTTTCAATTTACCTATACCGAATTTATACTCTGGTGCATGAACAATGAGCTTTCCAGGGATTCCTTTTCTAAGATGGTCTTGAATAGGAAATCCACAGTGAATACAGTTCTCTGACTTATCAGATATTTCTTTGCCACACTCTGGACATTTAATAAGCGCCATATACCCTCCATATTAATGCTGTTTAGTTTATTTTACCTTATATAAAACAAAAAAACAACATTTCAATGTAAATCAAGATATCTAAAGAAAGAATGAATCGATATCTTGTTGAGAAGCACGTCTACCTGTTTCTTTTCCAGATATGACTTTCATCTCTAATCCTACTATCTCAAAATATGTTTCCAAATCAAAGTGCTTTGAATCTTCAATTGATATTCCTAAATGTGCAAGGTTAAAGATGATGTTTGCTGTGACGTTTTCTATTTCTTGGTTATTTTCACTTGTTGGTTGGGCGTGTGTCTCACTTTTTCATAGCAGTGCAGGAGATAACGCCCTTTCTGCAAAGAAAAAAGCCTAATACAAATTGTATCAAACCTATGCTTCTTATATGTGTTGCATGACCTATTTTGATACAATTACGCACTCTATAAAAATTTTAGTGCCCCTTCGTTTTTATTGCACCTCTTTTATCTTTTATCATATTGCATCAATATGTGCTTATTAGAGAATGTGAGCAAAGCACGAACATGACTAGTTAGACTTCAGAAAACTCCAAGTACTGTATTCTAAACATTTATATCTTCACTTATCTAAATATAACCTATCCAAAACATTAAAGTATATTTATAATCCTCAATGGTATTTTCCTATTTAAATATATTAATGAGAAACATTATCGTATTTGTTTCACTATACCAGACACACTAATAACTTGATAACTCTCAAATATAATATCTTTAGCATAATCCGAATTGTAGATATCCTTTATATTTATGACTTTAGAGTTGGTACCAAACCGATCTATATTTAAAAAGATATTAATAATCTGATTATAGTTTTTTTTAGGTTCAGAATCATATCCAACTCTTGTAAATTGTCCAATGATTTGAACTTTTAAAACGACGTCAATAAAATCATAATTATTACTATCTGGTTCAACTTCAACTTCGCCCTCAACCCCTTGATACCATAAACCATATTCGCTAGTATGATATGCGTCATCTCCACCATAAAATACAGACAAATTGATATAAGTTTCATAATTACTCACACTAAGCTCAATAGAATTGTCTATGGATGTACAAGCATATAAAAGAAAAATCACAAAACTCATAGTTAAAGATGTAAGAATCTTCTTCATTTCAAATATCCTCCCAATCATTCTATAATTATGATATCATAATTTGAAAATGAATTCTATGGAAAGCAAATATCTAATAGTATCCCATTTAATAAATTTCATCTTTAGTCTGTCTTCAAATGTTAATCTCATAATAAAAAAGACTCCTTTGTTTAAGATCAGGTATCATTATTATACCTTCTCTCCAACTTTTTGGAGTCATTTCATTTCAATATGGTGCGGACGATGAGACTTGAACTCACACGAGCGATTACTTGCTCACAAGCCCCTCAAACTTGCGTGTCTACCATTCCACCACGTCCGCATACTCACATGATTATAACATATTTTTTTATACTATTAAATATTTTTATCTTACTTTTTAAATAAAAAAAAGGCACATAAAGTGCCTTATTTAAATTCAATTTATTTATTCAACTGCAATAATATAACTATAAATATCTTGTTTACCTTCTATAGCTTCAACATCTAAATCTGGATTTAATTGTTTAGCATATGCGATAATTTCATCTAATTCATCTAAAGTTGTGTTTAAACCATAGAAGATTGTGATGATTTCACGATTTTCATCAATCATATCATCAAGTAATCTTTTAACAGTATCTACTTTGCTAGGTGTTGCTACAATGATTTTACCTTTAGTAATACCAATGAAGTCACCTTTTTTAATTTGAACACCATTTAATTCAGTATCTCTAACTGCATAAGTTACTTCGCCTGATCTCATTTTTGAAACAATATCAGTCATTTCTTCAAAATTATCATCAATTTCTTGTGTTGGATCAAATGCCATAAGAGATGTATAACCTTGAGCAATACTCTTTGTATGAAGTACTCTAATTTTACGTCCTTCAACTAAATCAATTGTTTGTTCAGCTGACATAATAATATTTTTATTATTTGGTAAAATAATGATATTTTCACAATTTAATGAATCAACAGCTTTAACAAAATCTTCAGTTGATGGATTCATTGTTTGACCACCATCAATAATTAAGTCTACACCTAATTCTTTAAATGCTTCGTGAACACCTTCACCTGAAGCAACTGCAACAATACCATATTTAGCAGTTTTCTTTTCAACTCTCGTTGGTTCTTGATGATTACCCATAATTGTACTATGTTGTAAACGCATATTTTCAACTTTAATTGTTTGAATATCACCATATTTTTGAGATAACGTTAACGCAACCCCTGGTTGATTTGTATGCACATGAACCTTTAATAAATCATCATCAGTAACGACAACCAATGAATCTCCCATTTGTGATAATGGAATTTTCATATTATTTTCATCAAAAGTTTCAGGATGATGTAATTTAACAATAAATTCAGTACAATATCCATATTTAATATCGACATTACCTAAGTTTTCTGCACCACTGAAATGTTCAGAAGAGACTTCAGGAGCAACTTGAGCATCTGTTTCAGTCAACATGTTGCCTTCAAGCGCCATAATCATACCTTCAATAATTTTAATAAATCCTGCTCCACCACTATCGACAACACCTGCTTCTTTTAATACAGGTAATAGATCTGGAGTTTTAATTAATGTTTCTCTAGCTTGTTCAAGATATATTTTTAATACATCTTCAACACTCTTTAAATTAGGTTGTTCAATAAGAACTTTTTCTGCTGATTCTCTAACTACGGTTAAAATGGTACCTTCAACTGGATCCATCACGGCACGGTAAGCCATTTGATATCCACCAACAAGTGCTTTAATGAATTCTTCAATAGTTGCTGAACCATTATCTATTTTTGCTATTTCAGAATAAACTCCACGGAAAAATTGCGAGAGGATAACACCTGAATTTCCTCTGGCACCCATTAAGAGTCCTCTTGATAAAATTTTTGAAATATCGATAATAGATTGTGAATCTAAATTGTTTACTTCTTTAATACCGGCCATCATTGTCATTTGCATATTCGTACCAGTATCCCCATCAGGAACTGGAAAGACATTGAGATGATCGATTTCCTTGTGATTATTTTTTAAATTAACTGCGCCGTTAGTTACCATTTTTTTAAATAGAGATCCGCTGACTGTTTGATTCGCCATGGTAATCCTCCTAAAATTTTTGAAATGTGTAATGTAATCTCAATAAAAAGATTCAATTGTTTGCTGTTTCATAAAAGGCATTTGCGTAATTCTTAATTAGTATAGCACTAAGCAAATTAAAATGCAATACGCAAGACGTAATACATCTTTTGTCACTATAATTATATCATATAGATAAATATTTTAGCACTTATCAAGTTTTTGCCCTCAATATAACATATTTTACAGTATTTTTGATTGTATGTATTGATTTTTTTATCTAACTGTGTTAAATTGAATTGTGCAGTTAGGAGTGAGAGTATGGCTAAATGCTATGTAACAGGAAAATCAACTTTATTTGGAAACAAACGTAGTCATGCGTTGAATGCAACACGCAGAACTTGGAAGAGCAATTTACAAACAATTAGAATCAAAGATGAAGACGGCAACATCAAAAAAGTTAAAGTCTCAGCAAGAGCTCTAAAAAAACACAATTTAGAACGTGTTTAATAAAAAGTTAATGACGACATTCTAATAAAAACGTTCTTTAACGTTTTTTATTTGAACAAAAGAAAAGGTGGAAATTATCCACCTTTTTCTTTTTATCTTTATGCTTTAATCTTTATGAGATAAAACAACGATAACTCGTCCTTTTTCCACTATTAACTTAGCATTATCTATAACTTCATTACTAATACCAATCGGATCAAAAGCTGTAAGCTTATAATTATTCAAAGGGTACTTAAATCCATCTAATGTAATAACAGCTTCAGGATAACCAAAAAATGAAACAAATTCAGGAAAATCTATTACATAAGATCCTTGGTCTTTTAAATATATTTGTGTATAATCATCCATCATAACCAATTTAGGAAACCGGTCAAATAATGTTAGATTAGCTATGAAATGTTCTATTCGCTGACCACCAAATCCACCAATTAAATATATAGCATCAGGATTAATTTTTTCTGCTTCTATTAATGCTTGAAAAGTATCAGTAACATCTTTTTCAGCATTTAATTTAACTGTTTTTAATTGTGTTAACATACCTTTATTAATCAATGAATCAAAATCACCAACCGCCAAATCTATTTTCACACGTTGCTTATATAAACTTGAAACTGCTTGGTCAACTGCAATGATATAATCATCTTCTTTAAACTCAAAAAACAAGCGAATATCTTTAGGTACAGGGCGTGTAACAACAATTGCTCTCATTTAAGCGATAATATCGCGTTTTTTGCGTTTTCATGGTTAAAGACGTAACTTCCTGCAACTACGATGTCAACCCCTGCATTTCGACATTTTTGAATTGTTTTATCGGTAACCCCACCATCAACTTCAATTAAAAAAGATAATCCTTTTTTTATTCTTACATCAATTAATGCTTTAACTTTATCCATCATATCGGCCATAAATGATTGTCCACCAAATCCTGGCTCAACTGTCATGACCAATACTAAATCAACCATATCAATAATATCTAAGATTTCAGAAATACTAGTATTAGGTTTTATCGAAATACCTGGTCTCATGCCTAATTCTCTAATCTTACTAATTGCTTCATAATGATCATTTGATTCAACATGAACTGTCATATATTTCGTTTTATTAAAATGAAACTTAGAAACCCAATCTAAAGGATTTGTTACCATTAAATGAACATCTAGTGGTAAACTTGACATTTCATTAATCTGTTTAACAATACTAGGACCAAAAGAGATATTAGGAACAAAATGTCCATCCATAATATCAATATGAATCATATCTGCTGATTCAATTTTTTTAATTTCTGTTGCTAATTTCGTAAAATCAGCGGTTAATATTGAAGGTGCTATAATCATGTTTATTCTCCTTTAATATTTTATTTTTTGATTTTCAATCTCTTGAATAAATTGAAGATAATTATCATATCTTGATTGTAATATTTCCTGATTTTCAACAGCGCTTTTAACTGCACATTTTGGTTCATGAATATGAAGACATTGATTTTGAAATTTACATGCTGCACTTAGTTTTATAAAATCGGGATAATACTCTTTTAACATGTCTTTATAAAAAATTGTAAACTCAATTTTTGAAAATCCTGGTGTATCAGCAATAAACCCACCGTTAAACTCATAGAGTTCGGAATGTCTTGTGGTATGTTTCCCTCTACCTAAAGCATCAGAAATCTCTTGTGTCTTTATGCCTAAATGCGGCATTAAGGCATTTAATAATGTTGATTTACCAACACCAGTTTGCCCTGCAAGTACGGTAATTTTATGTTTAAAAACATTTTCTAATACATCAAATCCAATCTTTTGCTTACTATTGACATAATAGACTTGATACCCTATTTTTTCATAATAAAGCATATCTTTTTGGATACTTTTTAATGGGATTTCATCAATTAAATCAATTTTAGAAATAACAATCATCGGTTTTAGACCTTCTTGTTCTAGAATCACTAGAAATTTATCTAATAAATAAAAGCTAAAATCTGGTCTAATAGCACTAAATACTAACAATACTTGATCAACATTTGCAACATCAGGTCGTTCAAGTTCATTATCTCTAGGACATATTTCTTCAATAAATATTTGATCATGATCTAAAGCATAATAGACTTTATCACCAATTTTAGGGCTTATTTGAATGATTTTTGTGTCTTTTTTAGTTTTTCTTGTCAATTGTTTATTAAACACATCATCTTGATCTAGTTTCATATATCTTAATTTGCCTCGCGCTTGAGCAATAAACTCTTCACGGGTATCTAGATCGACAATTGTATATTGATTTGAAATAATTTTTCTAATAAAAGCTTTTTTCAAAAGTTCCTCCTATAAATGTTGACTTCTTAATTGTCCACAGGCAGCATTAATATCATGGCCTTGCTCTTTTCTTAATGTCACTTGAATTTTATTTTTCATTAAAACATCATAAAATTTTAATTGTGCTTCTGGTTTTGAACGCTTATATGGTGCTTCAATCACTTCATTATAAGGAATTAAATTCACATAAACATTTAATCCTCGTAATTTTAATGATAATTCTTGAGCAACCTCTACCATATCATTTACACCATCAATTAAAATATACTCAATAGTGACACGGCGTTTCGTTTCTTTAATATAATAACGCATCGCATCCAATACTTCTTCAATAGGATATGCTTGATTAATTTTCATTAATTTTGAACGTATTTCATTATTTGGTGCATGAAGACTCACTGCTAAATTAACTTGTAGCCCAAAATGAGCATACTCTCTAATCTTAGGAACAATACCTGAAGTAGATACTGTAATATGTCTCGCTCCTATTTCTAATCCTTTAGGGTCGTTAACAGTTAATAAAAACTTCTTTAAGTTTTCATAGTTATCAAATGGTTCACCAATACCCATAACAACAATATATGAAATTCTTTCTTGTAAAATTCTTTCAGTTTCAATAACTTGTGCAATAATTTCACCAGACGTTAAATCTCTTTGTTTTTTTAAAAGTCCTGATGCACAAAATGAACAACCAATATTACATCCAACTTGTGTGGTAACACATATTGAATTGCCGTAGTGTTGTTTCATTAAAACTGACTCAATTAAATGGCCATCATGAAGCGCATATAAGCACTTAAGTGTGCCATCAACACTTTGATGTTTTAAAACGAGTTCAAGTGCGTTTAAACGATAGTTTTCTTTAAGTAAATCAATTAACTCATTTGGTAAATTCACCATTTCATCAAAAGATTGAACTTTTTGTTTATATAACCAATGCCACACTTGATCAACACGGTATTTTTTGTGGCCGTTTTTTTCTAAAAACAGCAATAATTCTTCATATGTCAAATCATAAATTAACATTTCATCACCCATTCATATTATACACGATATTATTTAATTCACATGAAAAAAACCTGAAACATCAGGTTTTTAACTTCTAACTTTAGCCCCGAGTTCACGATCGAGTCTAACCACAACTTTTTTCATTAATTTATCAACTTCATCGTTTTCAAGAGTCTTTGTTGTGTCATTAAAATTTAAACTAAATGCCACTGATTTCATACCTTTTTCAATATGAGATCCTTGATATACATCAAATACCTTTAATGAAGTTAATTGTTTTCTAACAGTTTGTTCAATTAATTTAACCATTTGATCAACTTCGATAGTTTCACTAATAACAACTGCTATGTCTCTTGAAATACTTGGGAATTTAGAAATTGGATCATAAATATTTGTAAATGTATGATTCATGATTTTTGTTAAATCTATTTCTAAAACAAATGTTTGATCTAAATCGAGACGTTTAGCTTCTTTTGGATGTAATTGGCCAATAAAACCAATAATTTCATTTTCATATTTAATATTTGCTTGACGATATGGATGTAAAAAGCCATAGGCTTGTGTTTGTTCATAAGTCAATACAACTTGGAATCTTGCAAACGTTTCTTCAAGTATGCCTTTTAAGACATAAAAATCCGATTTAACAGCTTGTTTAGCCCAAGGGAGTTCATGCCATAAGCCATGCATTGCAATCGCTAAATGATTGGTTTCTATGCCTTGTGCAAATACATGTCCAATTTCAAATACATGTGCTTTATCCATTTGACGTGCTCTATTATATTTAACACTATCTAATAACCCACTTAATAGACTTTGTCGTAAAACTTTACGATCTTCTGATAATGGCATTAATAAATTAACTTTATTGCCAAGTATGCCATAACGTTGACTATCTTCATCAGAGCGCAACGTATATGAAATAATTTCATGAAGTCCCAAATCAGCTAAATGATGTCTAATGATGCGTTCACGTTTTTGAATATCTGTTAAAAAGCCAATCGTTTCAACATGATCTTGTTTCATTAAAATTTTATCCAAACCATGAATTCTTGCAATTTCTTCTAACACATCAGCTGGTATTTTAATATCTTGACGATAGCTAGGTGGTGTAATTACAAATTGATTTTTATCCACTTTAACTTCATAATGATATTGTTTAAAATAGTTTAATAATGTTTTTTCATCAATGTCACAACCTAAAACTTGTGTAATATAATCATGACTCATTTTGATTTCTACAGGTTCTAAAACATGATCAATAGCTTGACTAATACCTTCATAGACATTAGCATCAGCAAGTTCAATTAATAGTGATGTTGCTAGTTCTAATCCTAATTCAACACGCTTATCATCAATACCACGTTCAAATCTAAGTGATGCTTCACTCCGTAAACCTAATCTTTTAGATGTATGTTGAATACGTTTAGGTTCAAAATATGCTGCTTCTAATAATATTGAAGTCGTATTGTCATCAACCATAGTATTTTCTAATCCCATCACACCACCAATAGCAATCGCTTCTAAGCCATTAGTAATCAATACATCTTCATTTTCTAAAGCACGTGTCATACCATCAAGTGTAACAACTGTTTCTTTATCTTTAGCATCTCTTACAACGATTTTTTTAGATCCTATTTTTTTAGCATCAAACATATGTAATGGCGTACCTAAGACTATTAAAACATAGTTACTGATATCAACAACATTATTGATTGGACGAATACCATTAGAAATTAAAGCACTTTTTAACCACCATGGTGATTCTTTAATTTTAATTTGATCAATATATCTTGATAAATATCGGCCACAACCTTTAGTTTCTATATGAATTTCAAATGGGTTTGGCGTATGTGAAGTCTTAATATTATAAACTGGTGTTTTTACCCTTTGATTTGTTACTGAACCTAAATCAAGCGCATAGCCATAAACGGATAATAAATCGCCACGGTTAGGTGTTAATCCAAGGTCCATCTTCCATCCATCTAATGCGAGCACTTCAAGTGCTGGCATACCAATTTCTACCGGATGATCAAAATAATAAATACCATCTTTAAAATCATCTGGAATCATTTTTTCTTCAAAGCCTAATTCATGAAGTGAACAAATCATACCATTTGATTCTTCACCGCGTATTTTCGATGCTTT
>JBAYAP010000037.1:0-10302 GCA_041669715.1 Acholeplasmataceae bacterium | reverse complement strand
ATAAACAAGTGTTTTTTCGCTTTATAATGCTTTTACTCATATTACTTAAAATTTAATATCTCATATTAAAAAAGAAAAAGATTGATATTTTTATCAATCTATTTTTTATGTACTTTATTACAATGGGGACAAATAATCTCTCCATTATTGTTAATTTTAGTAATGTTTCTAAAATACATTAAAGATTCAATTTGTTTTTGATAATACCACTGTTCATCATGCTTAAAATCAGATTTATGCATAACGGTCTTTTTAAGGTGGGAGTTATCTGTATAAAAATAAGGTTTTTTAGTTTCATCACAAACTCCTGTTTTTATTTGTGTCATGCAATTAGCACATTGATAAAAACCAAAATAAGGATCTTTTACTAATTTCCCGCCACAAAATGGACAAACATCTCTAGTGGTATCAGAATAAATCATACCTTTAAGGATGATTTGTTGAATTCTTCGAAATGAATCAATATCTTCCATACTAATATATACATCATCTCTTTCAAGATAATCATCATCAAATTGATTGACGACTACAACTTCATTAACGCCATATTTCTTTTTATAATTATTTTGTAAATTAAAGCCATATGCACTAGCTGTTATCATCATTCTATATGTTTTATCTTTTGTAAAGTTAAGTAATATTTCTTGTTTGTTGTTATTAAAAATCTCTAGTTTCCAACCTTTAAATGAAAAAGCAATATCAAGTGAACTTAAATTTATTTTTAAATTAGGAACCATTTCAAAATTAAAATGTCCTACCGAAAATATAGTAAGTATTTGAACATATGTCAAATAATTTTTTATTAATAAATCAAGATTAACCGATTCACTTATTTTTTTATCTTTCGTTTGATCGCCTAATAAATACTTATATGTCTTATAAACTTGATGGTAATCTTTTTGCATTAAAAATATATTGGTTTTTTTAAGTGCTAACCTTTTATTTCGATTACTATTTTTTTTATATATTGGTTTTTTTAATCTCGGATTAATCGCTTGGCTAATGAATGAAAAATCATTTAACATTGTTTTAGATAAATTGAAATATTGACTAAAGTCTCTAATATAACCAGTATGCAATTTTCCTAACGCTAAAAAATAATTAACATGATTAACTTTTTCAAGTAAATCAAATCTTAACATATTATTACTGGCATATAATAAATTATTTAATGTTCTTCTATTTTTTTTAATCAACAAAAAAATTTCATCAATAAAATTGCAGAAAATAATATTTTCATAAATACTATACTCATCTTCATAAATTCTTGTTAGGAGTTTTCTTGGTTTAACCCCTCTACTTGTAATATTAGATACATATTGACCATGATTGGCTAAATGCAGCAAAGTGTTTTGATTAATAATTCTCGCATTTTCAACTGGTAAAACATCATTAGTATCTTTTAAAACAATGATTGGCTTATTAAATATTCTTTTAATTGCTGGTATTGATTTTTTAATAATTTCAATTGATTCTTCCAATTTTTCAAAATCAAAATCCGGTTCAATCGAAAATAGTGTCATATCGTGAACAACATAATAATCAAACTCTATATATGACATAATTTGATGATTTTTAACAAAATCTTGAATGTGATCTAAAAGTGAAGCAAACCGATTGTATTCTTCAATTGTTAGTTTATTAATATTTTTTGTCATATTAGTCATTATCTAAATGTTGGATGAATTCTGCACATTGATGCAATTTCAAATTTTTAAATTCCATTTCGAGTTTTTCTTTATCATCAATAGTTTTTACTTCAAGTTTAGCAACTACTTTACTTAATAAGATTTTTTCAATAGCTTCATTTTCTACATTTTCATTTATAAAACATGCTTTATATATATTAACAAAATCTTCAATTTGTTTTAAAATACGATTCCCAAAAGAAATATTATATGGCGCAAGTAATGTTTCAACCTTTTTAATGATTTCATTGTTTTCAGCATCAAAATCACCATTTTGTTTTGCTGCAACAAATAAATTATTTATTGTTTTATAATCATAATATTTTTGTGAAATAGGATTTGAATAATTACGAACTTTAGGTGCACGTTTCATAAAGTTCATCGTATGAGCACGATCATAAACTTTATCAGAAATAACAAACGTTGATTCATCACGATTTGCTGTACCAATAAACCATACATTAGAAGGAACTTTAATTGTATTGCCATTTTCTAAAGCTAAATAATTAACTTCGTTTTCTTCTTCTTTTCTAGTTAAGTTAATATTAATCAATTTGATTTCTCTTTGATGTTCTTCGTTTTCCATAAGTGACAAAAAATCTGAAAAATAATATTCAATTCTAGATAGATTCATTTCATCAAGCAATATAAATGTAAATATTTCTTGATTAAGTACTGCTTTATATAATGCTAATGTAAATTTTTTAGGTGTGTATTTCATTGAAAACTCATTATAATAACCTAATAATTCATTTTTATCTTTCCAAGAAGATTCAACTTCAATGATTTCACAATTTCCAAATATAGCTTCAGAAAAGATTTTAGGTAAACTCGTTTTACCTGTTCCTGACATACCTTGAAGAATTGATAATTTACTTGCTCCAAGTCCAGCAACAAAAGTTGCTATATCTTCAGGTGTATATGATAGATGTAATCTTGAGTTTCTTGCATATTCAACAACAAAATTTACAAGATCATTTAACGTTGTTTCTTTAATTTGATAATGTTTACGTTGTTCTAAATCTTGTTTATATAATTCTATTTTTGAATCAAGATCAGTAAATGAAGGACATGGATCAGATGGTTCATAACTATCATCATCTGTTTCACCTGATGACACACTACCATTTGAATTGGCTAAGTTATCTACAGGTAATAGATTTGAATCTAATATATTCATTTGATCTCTATCAAATGCTTTTCTTATAAACATTAAAATTAAAACTAAAACAGATGCATATAATGCATAAATAGCGTCTGTGCTAATTGTGTAATCATATTCTAGACCATCTAGAAAACTAGCTCCATATAAATTAATAATATCTTGAATAATAACGCGGTTTATTTCTTGAGCAATTTGAAAATAATATCCAGATATTGAAATCACAAAAACAAAGAAAACATTAATTGCTGCCGCCCCTTTGACAATTGAATTAAATTGTTTATATTTTGAAAGATAACTAGACAAAGTAACAACTAAACTCATACCAACAGAAATGAGCATAACCACAAGGATATAGGCAACTAAACGATAACCTGAATCTAGACTTGCATAATCTCTTAAAAGATCGAAGCCTGTCAAATCAACAACATGCGCATAAGAACCATATGTAATATTAATACTAACAATTGGGAAGAACAACATCAATACAGTAATAGCTGTCAATATAATTACATAAACCAGTGGTTCAATTTTAGCATATTTTAGTTTAACTTTATTATTAACTATTTGTTTATTACTGCTATATTTACCTTTAAGAATAGCATAATTTAAAATCACTATACACATTAATAACATTGGAATAAAAGCAATCGTTTGAGCATCTTTACCAGTAAGTGTAAAATACATGTCCATTGCTAAACCCATTAAGAAAAAGAGTAGCGTAGCAAAAAACGTAAATTGAATTAATAGTTTTGATTCATCAATAAATTGTTCTTTATTAATAAAATAATAAGTAAGACATTTAGCAAAATATAGAAAAATAAATAGAAAGACAACAAAATTAACAATAAAATAAATAATGACATCTATATTAGTTTCTCCAGAAAATAACACGCGAATAATGATAGCGTTATAAATAGATCCTGACTCTACTAATGAATATAGCGGAATAACAAATGATGTTAAAAAAACAATAACTGAAAAAATATTAATAAGCAAAATACCTAAGGGAATTTTCGAATTGCTTAGATTAATTTCACTTTCATTTTTTTGAAGATCTTTAGTTTGGTTTAACACATGGTTTCTATAGATAAATAGAATAAATGTACCTACAATTAAAATAAAGTTTAACCCAATAAGAACTAATGTAAAAATTGATAAATAATTTTGAATGGAATGAAAAACAATTAATGCAATATCAAATACGAAAAAATATCCAACGGCTATAATCAATCCTTGACTATTCTTTTTTATTAAACTTAGTCCCGATAAAAGGATTGGAATAATAGAAATATAAAATACTATTTTAAGGACAAATGCATAAATATTTGCATAATCACCTTCAGATAGTTTTTTTGCTAAAGACCACAAATTATCATTATTTAATGGTGCTGTTAATTTTAATGACATAATCCATAGGTTTATTAAAAAAATAATCAATATTAAACCAATACTTAAAATATTAATAAACCACGATTTCTTGAACAAATTTTTCATATATGCAATTCTCCTTTTATGACAGTTTTTACTTTTATAAATAAAATTATCTAATAGATTTCACATAAGCCTCTTTATTATCATTGTAGCACACGTAATATATAATACGATATATAAAATCCCCTTCAATACAAAATACCTTTATATATATATAAATTATTATAAAATTCTTAAGATATTCATAAACTCTTAAAAAATCTTAGAACTTAATAATATATGTATATTGATCATAAAATAAAGTTATCTAATATGATATATAAGCATTTGACATAAAAAAAATATTAATCGTTACTTAATAACGGTTAATATTTTTCGCTTTATTATTGAGGCGTTTTAAATTTAAATTTTATATTAAAATACTATGTATTAATTAGCTTCTTTTGTTGTAATAGTAATCGTAAGATCACCGGCAACTTTTGTAATACGATATGCATTTGCTAATTCTAATTCTACTGGATCTTTTAAGTTTTTATAAAAGTCTTCAGGTGCAACTACAATAGTATCAATTTCATAACCTTCATCTACGGTAACTACAAAATTAATTTGGCCATCACCATCAACTAAAAGTTCACCAGTATCGCTATCTTTAGCAGATGCAGTTGTTGTTACTTCACCATTTGTATAATCTTGAGTTGCATAAACGGTAACTGTAACATGTTCATCTAAAATAAATGTACCGACAAATTCAGTAATTACTGATTCGCTACCTTCTTCTTTTGTTGTGATTGTCACAGTGACATCACCTTCGATTTTAGTTAAACGATATGTGCTTGCTAATTCTAATTCTACTGGATCTTTTAAATTATTATAATTATCAGATGGTGTAGCAATAATTGTATCAATTTCATATCCATCATCTACAGAAACAACAAAGTTAACTTGACCTTCGCCATCAGTTAATATTTCACCAGTATCGCTATCTTTAGCATATGCAGAAGTTGCTACTACACCGTTTGCATAATCTTGTGTATCATAGACTGTTACTGTTGTGTGTTCATCTAAAACAAAATCAACTAAAAACCCTTCAACTGTTCCATCATCATCTGTTAAGTCGTCATCTGTTAAGTCATCATCTGAATTTGACAATGAAGCACTACAACTTGAAAGTCCTATTAAAAGTGATAAAAATATTGTAAATACTAAAATTCTTTTCTTTAACATAAAATCCACACCTTTCTTATTTAAATATTGTGTTTGATTATATATTCATATTATACGCCCAACCTTAAATAAACCTTAAATTACTTATAGTTTGACAATTTACCATAATCTATATTTTATAAAATTAACAACTAAATACATATACTTACAAATGGTAAATTATATAAATCATCTGAGTATAAAAAATATGTTATGCAATTATATATATTTTATTCTTTACATTTATAAGCTTTTATTATATCATATGATAGTGAGCACTAACATTCAAGGAGGATATATGAAAAAACTTGCGGCATTTATTATGAAAAGACCCGTTAAAATAATGATTATTATGTTTTTATTAATTGTCGTTTTAGCAATCGGCATAACTCAAATCACACTTAAAACTGGTAATGATACTTTAATATCAGATGATACTGATATCTATTTAGAAAATGAAGCTTACCAAATAGAGTTTGGTAAAGATCCAATTATTTTAATATTTGATGAAGATAACTTATTTGAAACTGACACACTTAGCTTAATGTATGAACTTCAAGAAGAGGTTCAAAATTTAGATGGCATATTTGCCATTAATAGTCCAGTAACAATCCTTAATCAGATGAGTATAAATATGTATCAACAAACTGCTCAAGGTTTAGCTACCATGGCTACAGGATTAACTGAAATATCAAATCAGTTAGCAATGCTTGCAACAAACATCACAAGTAATGACACCAATTTGCCTGATTTAGAACTTTTACAAACTAATATTAATCAACTTATAACTGCACAAAATCAATTAAGCGTAGGCGTTATTAATATGTTTGATGTGTTAGATATATTAGATATATCATTAGATACTTTACAAACAGATTTGATTGATTTAAGAACTGAATTAGAAGCTGATCCAGGTGCTGTTGATGCACTTACTATTGCAACAGATTTAGAAACCAATGCAAACAGTTTATCCACAAGTGTTAAACAATTAATTTTAAGTGAAGGTATAAAGAGTATACCTGAACAAACTTCTACTGCTTTGGGACAATTACTTACAAAACTATCAGAACTTTCAACCATTTTAGATAACCAATTAACAGCAATGGCTCAATTATCTACAATGCTTAATACATTAAGTGTTAACATTGGTTTAATGGGCACAAGTCTAAGTCAGATAAGTCAAAACTTTAATGCTTTTGCCCCATCGTTTCCTACTTCAAGTCAAACACTTGAAACTATGGTTTTTGATCAAGAAACCGTTAGAGATAACTTTCAAGGCTTTATTGTTGATGATACTAAATTACGTATGGTTATTGTTTTAAATGGAGATATTACTGATCAACAAATAGATGATATTAGTGATGCCTTAAATAGTTTACTTATACGCGAAGGTAAAGAAGATCAAGTGCTAATATCAGGTAAACCGATTTTAGATCGATCAATAAAATTATCAATGATGGATAGCATGAAATACATGATGGCATCGGCAATCATTATTATGATTTTAGTTTTAACGTTTATCTTTAAAGTACGAATGAGACTATTACCAATCTTTATGATTTTACTTGCGGTCATCGCAACTATCGGTATCATGGGATGGTTATCCATTGGTTTAACTATGGTTTCAATGGCAGTATTTCCAGTTTTAATTGGATTAGGTATTGATTATTTTATTCAATTTCAAACCAGATATGAAGAAGAGAGGGCAGCATAATGGAAAACAAAAGTAAAAAAGCACTGATAATAACCGTTAAGAAAATGGTACCTGCTGTTATGATTGCATTAATTGCAACCGCACTTGGACTTTTAAGTTTATATCGTTCTAAAGTTCCAATGATTAATGATTTTGGAAGTATGCTTACCATAGGTATCGTTGCTGCATTTATTATTGCTGTTTTGATTTTTCTTCCATTTTTATATATTAGAGATACAAATTTCCCTAAAAAAGAAAATTTAAAAACCAAAAAAGAAAAATCAAATAAAGTCATTTATAAGATTGTAGGCTTTGTTATTAAGATTAAATATGTCATCTTAGCCGTAGCTGTTATCTTAGCGGTCTTAGGAATCTATGTTGATCAAAGTGCCGAGGCAGAAACAAACCTTGAAAACTTTATGCCTCAAGATAGTGAGGCGTTAGCCGATATTAGAGAATTAAGAAATATTATTGGTTCAACTGAACAAATTGCTATTATCTTTGAAGGTGAAAATATATTAACACAAAACAATTTAGATAGCATAGCACTGATTGAAAATGATATTAACTTAAATATGCAAGGTGTTATTGAAACTTCATCAGTCATTAAACTGTTTAATCAAATAGGCATCAGTGATACTTCTTTAATGAATGAAGTTACACTAGCAAATTTGCCAAATGATCAAAGAAAATTATTTATAAATGATGCCTATTCAAAAACTGTTATTAATATATCTATTGCAGAAATGAGTGATCAAGAATTTACTGATTTTATGAATGTTCTAGATGCTTATATTGCCTCACAAACATTGGATATGGATGTTACAATAACCGGTCAGTCAGTCATTGATAATGAAATGATGATTGCTCTTACGACAGGCCGCTATGAAATCACAATCATCGGTCTTGTTTTAATATTTCTAAGTTTACTTATTATCTATAGAAAATTTTATAGAGCAATATTACCAATTATTCCAATTATCTTAATCGTTGGTTGGAGTGGTGGCATGATGGCAATTTTTAATATGAGTTATACACCGCTCACAGCAACACTTGGCGCATTAATTATGGGGATTGGTACAGAGTTTACAATTCTAATTACTGAACGATTTGAAGAAGAAAAATTAAAAACAGATAACCGTAATAAAGCAATTAAAGTTGCATTATCTAAAATGAGCAATCCAATCTTAGTCTCAGCGCTTACAACCATGGGTGGATTTAGTGCTTTAATATTTTCAGATTTTATCATTTTATCGAATTTTGGTATAATGACATTAGTCAATTTATCATTAGCACTACTATCTACAATTTTAGTTTTACCTGCAGTTTTAGCAATCACATTTAAAAAAGAAGCAAAAGAAAAAACACCTTTAGCTTCATAATAAGAAAGACGGTGAAGATTTGAAAGAAACCAAAGATATTATTATTCAAGCAAGCCTAGATGTATTTACAAAAAAAGGATATGCATCAGCAACCACATTAGATATATCTAAAAAGGCTGGTGTATCTGAAATGACATTATTTCGTCATTTTCAAACTAAAAATAATTTGTTTATCTCATCAATTAAAAAAGCGATGGGACAATCAATTATTGAAAATCTAGAAATCGATTTAAACTTAAGTTTAAAAGATTTTGTTAGAAATTTGTTGCACGAAAAATTAACAATTATATCAAGTCAAATTGATTTGATTAAAATGCTCATTCGTGAAACACTTGCTCAAACACTACCTGATGAACTTATCTTTACTAAGATTATTTCAAATCAAGTCATTCACAAAATATCTGGTTATATTAAGTATCATAATCTAGATATCAACCCACAATCATTTGCTGAATTGATTGTTGGATTATTGCTTAGATATGCCATTATGGAAGATAAACCAATCTATCATAAACTAGATCAAAAAAATCAAGAGGCTTATTTAAATAGTTACCTAAATATATTAAACATCTAAAGGAGTAAATTAATGATAGTCGCAGCATTTTTGGTAATATTGACACTACTAGCATTTATTGCTGGTCCATTTATAAGAAAGCATAACATTAAGATTTATATCATCGCAATCATCATAGCAATCATATCGTTTATCATAAAAGATAAACCAATTGCTATGCCATTTGTTAAAGGGTTTTTAGGATTAAGTTTCTTTTATATCGTTATGCTTACAGGAGCTTTACCTAAGAAAAGTAAATTAAGACTTAAATTTATGGGTATAAGAAGAGAGTATTCCATTATCGGATTTATTGTTGTTAGTCCACATGCACTCACTTATATTATAAAGTGGATTGACGGGACTAGATCACTTGAATGGTTTGGATTAATTGCGTTTCTCATAATGATTCCATTATTTATAACATCATTTCAATCTATTAGAAAAAAGATGAGTCAACATAGTTGGAAATTACTACAATCATTAGCTTATATTGTATACATCTTATTGTTCATCCATTTAATATTAAATTATAGTAAACCAATTAATTTAGTTTTATATTTAATCATGTTTATTAGTTATTTTATATTAAAAGGATATTATGAAATTCATAAATATCTTACAAAAAAACAAAAAACAACTTTAAAAACTAAATAGTTAAAAAATATAAAAGCCCTCAACCATTCATTATGATATAAGATCATATCATTGATGATAATTAGGGACTTTTTTGATATATATCTATTTATAATTCGAAATTGTTGTATTTCTTAAACAAAAAATCTAAAAAGAGATTTTAATTTAAGTGTTTTTAAAACTACACTACATAAAAATTTATTTTTATATTATATTAATAATCTTGTTTTTTACATAATTAATAATTGTAAATGCAATTATAAGACACTTTACAAATATATTTAAATTGTTTGCTATATATTTAAAATCCTTATTCTAGGACAAAAAAATAGAATTAAGTATTATATACTTGTTCATTTTAATCACCTAATACTAATGTTTGTATTATAATTTTATAAATTAAAAAAATCTGATGTGATAATTGAATTTGTTTCTATTTATGTGCGTAACTTCCCATCGCAATGACACTTAGTAAAAGTATCACTAACGGTTGATATAGCATCCCCCATACAATGCCAGCATACAATCCAATAACAACTAAAAATTCATCGCCT
>JBAYAP010000036.1:0-10800 GCA_041669715.1 Acholeplasmataceae bacterium | reverse complement strand
TTAATGATTTAAAATTAAAAATGCAAAGAGATACTTTTGAATTTGAACATCACTATTTAAAATTTAGAGAAGATAATTTAAATACAGTTGATGAAATTGAAAATGAGTTTAAACTAACAGAAGAAAAATTAAACCAAAAATATAACAGTCAAAAAGAAAACTTAGAATTACAAAAAATGGACATTGATCAAGTTAAAACTGATTCAAATAAAAACAAAGATGATGATCAATCACTTATTACTTCTAACAATAATGATTTATATATTGGTATTAAACAAACTTTTAATGATGCTAGCATAGCAATTAATCAAAAAATTAGTGTTCTAAATAAATCATATCAACAAGCTTTAAAAAAAATAGATACTTTATTAAGTAAACTTAATCAACCTATTGCTACTGATATTTTACATTTAAAAGATACATATCAATTAAAAATCGATGAATTAAAAGCTGAATATGTAAATCATTTACAAAATTTTGATTTAGATTTTGAAGCATATACAAATTTAAATAAACAAAAAAGAGAAAAAATATCTCATGAACATGCTGAAGCTATCAGTATTTTTAACTCTAAATTGACAAATAATCGTGATTCTTTTGAAAAAGAGAAAAATAAAATTGTTTATGAACACAGAAGTCAAATGAAAGATTTAGATGAATCACAACAACTTAGGGTTGCAAGTGCAATGAAACGTAAATTAAATGCGCTTGATCATGATTTTAATAAATTAATCATTCAAACAAGAAAAGATATCACTAAAATGAAACGTGATTATCAACAACGAATGACTGAAGAAGAAAATAAATTTTTACACGAACGCTTTGAATGGCGAGTCAATAAACTATATTTAACTAATCAATTTCATCAAAATTTGAAAAAATTAGAAATCAATTATAAATATAACTTAGAATTTGCAAGTCAAAAACATCAATTAAACAATGATCAATCATTGGTTAAAAAAGATATCTTATCAGACACTTTAAGCCAAGATGCATTACCTTTAGAAACACAATTAGCAATTCAAACATTAGTTCAAGAACGTGAACTTAATTTATTGAATAATGATCAAGAAATTGCCATGAATGAACTAAAAATTGAATTATTAAATATTGAACTAACTTATGACACTGCTTTTCAAGAAATTACTTATCTTGAACAAATCAATGAACTTGATTTAGAATCTGAAATACTTGTTTTAAATTCAAATAAACAACTTGAATTAGAAAAATCTAAAATTAAACGGGAAGAAAGTCTTAAAGATTATCATTTACGAAAAACCCTTGCTGAATCTTCTTTTAAACTTCAAAAAAACACATTAGACCATGAATTTGAACAACATAACATTCAATGGACTGCTGATGAAGATATGGAAGAAGTTTGGATATTAGAACAACAATTTTTAGCTGAACATGAAGAAACGCTAATGTATCAAAAACGTTCATATTTCATGCGTGATGCCGATTTAACTACAAAATCCCGGATGCAACAAAATGAAATCATTAAAAATATTAGAAAATACCAATCAGATATTGAATTTGAACAAAAAAATGGCAATTCTTATATTAATACTCTTATATTTGTATATGATCGCTTAATTCAAGTAAAGAAAATGATAAATGATTTATATCATTTACCAGCGCATCCTGAAGTTTTTAAAAATGTTTTAAAATTATTTAAAGAATATATTGAATCATTAGACCAAATGATTTTAGATTCGCTTGATTTAAAACAAAATCAATTACTTACATATCTAGAAGAACAAAAACTAAACAAAGATCAACATAAACAAACACTTAAACATGAAACTTATCAGTTCTTCTATCAAAATAATATTGATCAATTTGATACGGATATTCATAAATTTGAAGCAGAAATTAAAGTATTTGAAAATTCAATATTGAGTGAACAAGCAATTGTTGAAAAAAATAAAGCATTTATCAATCAATTAAAAAAGATTATTAAAACATTTAAAGATGGTTCTTATAATTCGGAACAAAATGAAGTCAAGGAAAATTTACAACTTATTAAAAGACATGAATATAATATGCAGGCTGCATATTATCGAATTAGAGTTTTTGAAAAAGAAATATCTAGAAATCATAAAATGATTAATCGCTTATCTTTTAAGAAACAACATTTAATGCGTGCAATTAAAAAAGAAAATATTCACTATAAACGTTGTTTACATAAAGATCAAAAGATTTATGACCTTTTTATTAAAAAATTTAATACATTGTATAAACAATTTAAAATACAATTAAGCATTAAAAATTTTAGCACTACATTATTTGATCATATTATATTTCAAAATTCTTACATCACCGAATCACAAATGAAACATGTCATAACTGATTTTGATAAATTACTTTTAAACTATTCAAATAGCATAATGATTAATCAACAAAAACAATTACGATTTATCAGTCAATACTATCATATGCATTTAGATAAAGAAGCTTTAATGATTCAAGCTATAAAAGCACACGAACATAGAGCATCTCATATATTAAAACATAGTGAAAAACTCTTTAAAAAGACAATTAATCGTATTATGAAAGAACAACAAAACTTAAATAAACATGCTTTAATTACTATTAAATACCATCAAACTATTGATTTGTCATCTTCTCAGATACAAACAAAAAAGGCAGAACAACAATTAAAAATAGTTATTAAAAATCATGAAGATCAAATTTCTAAATTATCTAAATTTGTTGATCAACAAATTAAAACAATTAATCAAAATCAACATGAAATTGCCCTTCAATATGAAAATGATACGAATGAAAAACGTCATAGTTTTTATGAACAACATCAAAAGAAATTAAAATTGATATCATTTCAACATCAAAAACATATTGATGATTTCCAACATTCTGTTAGTCAAGTAATTAAAAAGAATCAATTATTACTTGAAAAATTTAAAGAACATGAAAAACAAACACTTAATACACATCAACAAAGACTCTTACAATTGAAACATAAAAAGGAAGATTCACTACAAAAAATTAATAATCTTGAAAATCAATATCTTGTAAATCAAAAAAACTCACTTAAATCACGAAATGCTACTTTTAAGCAATTAAGTCTTGAATTAAAAGCTCAAAACTCACAAATGCTTAAAAAAGAAAATAAAGGTTTAAAATTAGAGTTAAATGAAGAAAAAGCAAGTTATCATTTTAAAATTAAATCACTTAATTTAGATTAAAAAAATGGAATGCGTCATTTAATGAGCATTCCATTTTTTATTTCATTATTATTCTATAAATTCAAATTCATATTTAAATATACGCACTGTATCATGGTTTTTACAACCTTTTTCGCGTAATGCTTCATCAACACCTATACTTCTAAGTTGTCTAGAAAATCTTTTAATACTTTCATCGTTTGAAAAATCAGTTCGATTGAAAAGTAATTCGATTTTTGGACCTACAAGAACATAAACGCCATCTTCAATTTCAACATCAAAGGTTTGTTCTTCTTCAGTATCTTTAAATGTATAGATAACTTCTTTTTCGACATCATCTAAATTGATTTTTGGTGTATCCTCTAACATCTTTAATGTTAAATCTAAAAGATTATTAATATTTTGTTTAGAAATTGCTGAAATTGCGATAATTGGTAAAGTAATTTTTGTTTTTAATACTTCAAACTTTTCCATAGCTCCAGGCATTTCCATTTTATTACATACAACAATTTGTGGTCTAGTAATTAATGTTTCATTATACATTTCAAGTTCATGATTAATTTTTATAAACGAATCATAGGGATCTTCTGATGTTAAATCTAAGACATGCAAAAATACACGACATCTTTCAATGTGTTTTAAGAAACGAATACCTAAACCATGACCTTGATGTGCATTTTCAATAAGTCCTGGTAAATCAGCTAAGACAAAAGATGTATCATGAACATAAACCATACCTAAATTTGGTTGTAGTGTTGTAAATGGATACTCAGCAATTTTAGGTGTTGAGTTTGATACGACTGAAAGGATGGTGGATTTACCAACACTTGGATAACCAATCATACCTACATCAGCTAATACTTTGAGTTCTAAGTATAACTTAAAGTATTCACCCATATCACCTTTTTCGGCAAAATCAGGTGTTGAATTTTTAGGAGTTGCAAAAGCAATATTCCCACGACCACCTTTACAACCATGGGCAATGATCAATTCTTGCCCTTGTGTTAATACTTCACCAAATTTATGTGTCTTATCTAAATTGTAAACCACTGTTCCTAAAGGAACTTTAACATACATATGTTCACCGTTTGCTCCATGTTGACCTTTACTACGGCCATTAACACCATCAAACGCTTTAATATGTCTTCTATATTTTAAATTCACTAACGTGGATTCGCCTTCTTCACCAACAAAAATAACATGTCCACCATGACCACCATTTCCACCCCATGGTCCGCCATACTCAACATATTTTTCTCGACGATATGATGCCATACCGTTTCCACCTTTACCGCCATACACTTCTATTACTATTTCATCTATGAACATATGGTTACCTCCAATTCATAAAAAAAGGATAACTTAGGTTATCCTTCGTAAACTGAAACTTGTGTTTTGCTTCTACCGAGTCTTTCGTATTTCACAGTACCGGTTACCTTAGCAAATAATGTGTCATCGCCACCGCGACCAACATTTGTGCCAGGATGTATTTTAGTACCTCTTTGACGGTATATAATTGCACCAGCTTTAGCGAGTTGACCATCTGAAAGTTTTAAGCCAAGGCGTTTAGAATCAGAATCACGTCCATTACGAGAAGAACCTGTTCCTTTTTTAGATGCGAATAACTGTATATTTAATTTTAACATGTTATCCCTCCTTCTTGATTTTTATATATTTAGGATATTGACTGTTTAAATTATCAAGGCTATATACCAGATTATCGATTAATGCATTTAAAATGTCATTATGTTTGTCGATAACCATAAAGAAATAACCTTCTTCGATATCGTACTTGACTTGATCAAGTACTTCTAATTTTTCTAAGGCATTGATTGTAACAATAATAGCTGTTGAAACAGCTGAACATACAATGTCTTTACCTGAATCATCATATGATGCATGACCAGACACTTCAATCTGGTTAATTTGATTTAAATCATGCTTTATATGAACCTTAATCATAATTATAAAACGATTGATTCAATAACAAGCTTTGTATATGGTTGACGATGTCCTTGTTTTTTGTGATAGTTTTTTCTTCTTTTAAACTTGTAAACGATAATTTTCTTATCTTTACCTTGTTTAAGCACTTTCGCAACAACTTTCGCACCACTAACAACAGGTGTACCAATTTGTGGATTGTCTCCACCAATGGCTAATACTTCAGTAAATTCATAAGTGTCGCCAGCTTCTACGTCTAATTTTTCAACGAAGATTTCTTCACCTTCAACAACTTTTACTTGTTTACCACCAGTTTTAATAACTGCATACATAATTTTGTTTCCTCCTTTTTAGTTTTGAAGACTCACTATTGAGGCAGCCTAAAGACATTTAAACCTCTTCTACGTGGTACAACATACATATTTTAACGTAGTTAGGCCCAAAAGTCAACAAATTAATTATTTTAATTCATTTTTTATGAACATTAAATTTTTAAGATATTTTAATTGATATATTCTTCTTTTAATTCTTTAAAAAACACTTCCACTATAAATTATAGGGAAGTGTTTTTTAACTGTTTTAACGTAAAGCCTTATCGTATGGAATACCTTCAGCTTTTGGTGCTCTTGATTTCTTAGATGTAAAGATTAATACGATCAAAGTCGCTAAATATGGAAGTATTTTATAGAATGTTTGATCTAATCCTAGGTTATCTAAGAATGGAATAAGTGGAATTGAATATGCAAGTGCTCTTAAGAATGCAAATAAGAGTGCTGCAAAGAAAATTCTAATTGGTTTCCATTGCCCAAAGATCATAACAGCCAATGCTAAGAACCCAAATCCAGCGACACCACTATGTCCACTGACATTAGCATCAGTGATACCTACTGAATAAAAGAATCCACCAATACCTGCTAATGCTCCAGATAACATCACACCAAAGTATCTCATTTTATAGACATTAATACCAACGGAATCTGCTGCATGTGGGTGTTCACCACAAGCTCTAAGTCTTAATCCAAACTTTGTCTTATATAACAATATTGTCAATACAACAAGTAAAATAAGACCAATATAGACTGTAAGATATGTATTTTTAAATAATATATCCCCGAGTATCGGTATTTGACTTAAAATTGGAACCTCATTGATGTATAAAATGATATTTGTTGTAATACCATCACTTGAGAAAAACATTTTTGAAAACAATAAGACAACTGCAGGAATGAACATATTCATTGCTGTTCCGACAATGACTTGATTTGCCTTCATATTGATCGAACCAAATGCTAATAATAAAGAATAAACCAACCCGGAAATCATAGCAACAATCATCCCTATTAAGAAAATGATTTGTGGGTTCATTGATGATGCTTGTGTGAAATATATAAATAAGACCCCAAAATATGCCCCAAATAGCATGATACCTTCAAGTGCAATATTGATTATCCCACTTCTTTCACTAAACATACCACCAAGTGCTACAAGTAGTAATGGAATGGCAACAGGAAGCATTTTTTGGATTAAATAATATATGGTATCCATTATTTGCCCTCCTTGCTTATTTCATTTTTAAGTTCTTTCTTTTCTTTTCTTGATTTTAAATATTTACCTATTGAATGACTCATCAATAATGCAAAAGCAGAGAAATAAATAATAATTGAAATAACAACATCAACAATTTCTGGTTTATATCCAAATAAACTGGTTTGTGTCCCACCTCTTTGAATATGTG
Organism: Acholeplasmataceae bacterium; assembly: GCA_041669715.1. Lineage (GTDB taxonomy): Bacteria > Bacillota_I > Bacilli_A > Acholeplasmatales > Acholeplasmataceae > WOFB19. The sequence continues at coordinate 3,936 of JBAYAP010000036.1, read as the reverse complement.
AAATGAATAAAGCAGAAAATACAATACCAACAGGATTTGAGTTACCCAATAGTGCAACGGCAATCCCATTAAAACCATTTGCTGCAATGATACCAACAGGTTCATAAGTCATTGATGCACCTGCAATGTTTGAAGGTGCCAATATTGCAAATGCGCCACCTAATCCAGCAAGACCACCAGATATAAGCATTGCAATAATTGTATTTCTTTTATAGTTAATACCTGCATATTCACTAGCATGTTTATTCATACCAGTTGCAACAAGTTCGTAACCAAATGTCGTTTTCTTTAAAATGATATACATCAGTACTGCAATACCAACTGCAATAATAAAAGTAATATTTGCATTTGATCCTGGAATGCCTAATGTTAATGATTGTACAGATTCTGGTAAATATTTTGTTCTACTTTCAACACTTATAAAAAGTGTACCATTATTTTTAATTAGGAAGTCAACGAGATATACACCAATATAGTTAAGCATAATCGAAGTAATAACTTCATTAACATTTAAATGGGCTTTAAGAATACCTGGTATAACACCCCAAAGCATCCCACCTATCATTGCTGCTAATACTGCAACAATCCAGTGAATACCTGCAGGTAAGTCCCACATTAAGCCAACATATAATGCAAAGAACAAACCCATTGTGTATTGTCCAGAAGCACCAATGTTAAATAATCCCATCTTAAATGCAAAACCAACAGCAAGACCGGTCATAAGAATAGGTGTCGCAAAATACAAGACATCACCGAATTTAGTAAAACCACCGAAAAGGAGTTTACCAAAACCTGCCATCGCATTTGATGGATTAGCAATAAGCATAACAAGCAATCCAAAGAACATACCAATCATAATTGCCATTAATGTAGCAAAAAAAGATGAACTAAATATATCTTTGTAATTGTGTTTAATTTTATTAAGAAGATTTGAGATGAAATTATTCATGAGAAACCTCCTTTATTTTTTGTCTTTTAGCTCCAGCCATATATAAGCCTAACTCTTCAACAGTAATTTTCTTAGGATCAAAATGACCAACGATTTCGCCTTCATACATAATAATGACACGATCACTTAATGTCATAACTTCATCAAGTTCTAATGACATGATCAGTACAGCTTTTCCAGAATCTCTTGCTGCAACGATTTGTTTATGAATATATTCAATTGCACCAACATCTAATCCACGTGTTGGTTGAGCCGTGATAAGCAATTTACATTCTTTTTCTAATTCTCTTGCAATAATTGCTTTTTGTTGATTACCACCAGACATAGAACGTGTTAACGAAGTTGCACCCTGACCACTTCTAACATCATATTTTTCAATTAGTTTATCAGCATATGAGCGAATTTCTTTATGATTTAAAAATCCATGTTTTTGAAAAGGCGATTGCCAATATCTTTGTAAAACAAGATTATACTCTAAAGGAAAATCAAGGACTAAGCCATATTTATGTCGATCTTCTGGTATATGTGAAATGCCATCTACTGAGCGTTGACGAACATTTTCATTGGTAATATCTTTATTCTCAATATAAATTTTACCTGAATGAACTTTTTCTAAACCTGTAATTGCTGAAATAACTTGAGATTGTCCATTTCCTTCAATACCTGCAATACAGACAATTTCACCACGTTTAACATCAAAAGATACATCATTAACAATATATTTATGACTTATTTGTGATAAAACTTTTAAATGATCTATTTTTAATATTGTTTCAGTCGGTTTTGCTTTTTTCTTTTTGACTTCAAAATCAATATTACGACCCACCATCATTTTAGACAATGCTTCTTTTGTTGTATCTTTAATATTAACTGTACCGATATATTTACCTTTGCGAAGGACAGTACAACGGTCAGCTACATTTATAATTTCATTTAATTTATGTGAAATAAATAAAATTGATTTGCCTTCTTTTGCAAAACCTCGCATAATATTCATTAATTCATCAATTTCTTGAGGTGTTAATACAGCTGTTGGTTCATCAAAAATTAATATGTCATTATTTCTATATAGCATTTTTAAAATTTCTACTCTTTGTTGCTGACCAACACTTATTTTTTCAATAATTGAGTCAGGATCAACTTGTAATCCATATTTTTGACTGAGGTCAACAACTTTATTTCTTGCCAGTTCTTTATTTAAAAAGCCATGATTGTTCGGTTCAACACCCAAAATGATATTTTCAAGCACAGTAAAAACTTCAATCAATTTAAAATGTTGATGGACCATACCGATACCTAATGCATTTGCATCATTTGGATTATTGATAGAAACGACTTGACCATTCTTTTTGATTTCACCTTTTTCAGCTTGGTAAAGTCCAAAAAGAACACTCATTAAAGTTGATTTACCTGCACCATTTTCGCCTAATAGAGCGTGTATTTCGCCTTTTTTAAGTTGTAGTGTAATATTATCGTTTGCGATAATGCCAGGAAATTCTTTTGTTATATTTAACATCTCGATGATGTAGTTTTCCAATGTTCTCACCTACGCTTTCAAATATAAATATAAATAAAAACAGAGGAGATAGGGTATTAGCCAATCTCCTCTAATAGCCTTCTTTTACTTAGAAAGTATTGACGGCGAATAATTTAAATATTAATTATCTAACTGTTACAGTAACATGAGTTAATGATAAACCACTAACTAATTCAGCAGCAGTTGCAGCGCCTGATTCAGCAGCAACAGTGATTGAACGAAGTGGATCAACTGTACCATTTACCAAAAGAGCAAATGCAGCAGCATAATCAACAGCATCAAATGAAGAGAATCTATCAAATGAATTAGCAGCATCATCACCAATTACACTTGTTGGAAGACCAACACCATCATTAGCAGCATTGAAAGTTGTAGTTTTACCACCATAAGTTGCAAATGAATTTGTATTATAAATTGAATCTAATACAGCTTGAACTGAAGCAGCTAAACCCTTCATTGCTGAAGTTATAACTGTTGGGCTATCATATCTTTGATCAACGTCAACACCGATAACTAATTTATTAGCTTCTGCAGCAGCTGACATAACTGATTTACCTACTGAACCACCGCAAGCAAATACAACTTCAACGCCTTCTTGGAACATTGTAGCAGCAGTCGCTTTATTTGTATCATTTTCAGCAAAATCGCCAGTATAATGATAAGTTACATCGATATTAGCAATATTTAATTCAGCAGCAGCATAATCAGCACCTTGTAAATAACCATAACCGAATGCTTGAACAGCAGGAACTGCCATACCACCCATAAAACCTAAGTCAGTTAAACCATCTTTAACAGCAGCATAACCGGCTAACCAGCCTGATTCTTCTTCTGCATACACAATACTTGCAACATTTGATTTAGTTTCATAAGTTACATAATCAGCAGTATGTGGAGCACCATCTAATAAAATAAACTTAACGTCAGGATAAGTTGTTTGAGCAGTAAACATTGGAACTTCAAATAAGTAACCTGGAGTTACAATAACTTTTGCTCCACCAAGAACAGCTAAATCGATAGATGCTAAGTATGCATCTGAAGTGCCTTCTTCTGGTTTGTAATATTGATGAGTAATATCATTTTCTTCTGCAAATGCAACTACGCCTTCCCAAGCGCCTTGGTTAAATGATTTGTCATCGATATTACCCTTATCAGTAATAAGTGCGATTTCAAAAGTATCATTACCACATGCAGCTAAAGTAAATACTGCACTAAGTACAACTAAAAACAACAATAAATATTTCTTCATTTAAATTTAATCCTCCTATTTTTTGGGGCATTCCCCAATTACTTATATTATACATATTTTTTACTTATAGAACAACCCCAAAAACGTTTTTTTAAGGATATTTATTTTAATTATAATTCGTATATTTGATTAAACTTCTTTCTCTAAATTTTTATCATTCTTTTTAAACATATTTGCAAATTTCTTAGGAATTGATAATGT
>JBAYAP010000035.1:0-10885 GCA_041669715.1 Acholeplasmataceae bacterium | reverse complement strand
TTAAAATACCTTCACCTTGGTAAATTTTTGTTTCAATAATTTCATCCATAAGTTTCATAGTTTCATCATATAAATATGGTAATTCAATATTTGGTGCTGAAATTGCAATTGCATCAACACCTAAAATTTTAGCTTCTAAAGCAGCAGCAACTGTACCTGAATAAAAAATATCTTTTGCAATATTTGCTCCAAAATTAATACCTGAAACAACTAAGTCAAAATCAACATTAAATAACTTTAATCCCAATCTTGTTGCATCCGCTGGTGTACCATCGACAACAAGTGAAGATTTTGAGCCAATAATTGTATCAACAAAATAAGTTTCAATTCTTTTATTAAATGTAATGGCATGACTTTTTCCACTTTGATGTGTTTTTGGTGCTGAGACGTAAATAGTTCCAAATGGTTGTAATGCTCTAACGAGCAATTTTAAACCTTCTGCTTCATAACCATCATCATTAACAACAAGTATGTTCATATAGTTCTCCCTTAGTTATTTAATATTTCATGACAACGGTCACAAGTACCATCTTCATGAACGTGATCTACAATATTCCAACATCTATCACAAGTAACACCTTCAACTTTTTTCACAACAACCTTTAAGGTATCTCCAAGTGTTAAATTAACTTTAGATACGATAAGCACTTGATTTAATTGCATGTCTAAAAATTTAATTGCATCCATTTGTGGTTGTGTCACTTGTAAATCAACTTCTGCTTGAAGTGATTTACCAATTAATTTTTCAGCTCTTGCTTGTTCTAATTCTTTTAATACAACTGTTCTTACACTATAAAAATTATCAAATGCATCTAGTAATTCCTTATGTCCAATCTCTTGATGTTTTGGCATGTCTTCTAGATATACATTTTCCTTATCTTGTTTAGGTAAATATGTATAAGCTTCATATGTAGTATGTGGAATAATTGGTGTCAATAATTTTAATAAGCCCAATAAAATATCATAAAGTGTTGATTGAACACTAATTCTTTCCATATCTTTTTCTTTTAAAATATAGAGTATATCTTTTGTATAATCTAAATAATATGCACTTAATTCATTGGTCATAAAAGGCACAATAGAGCGATAAACTTTATCAAACGCATAATTGTCATAACCATCTAAACATTCGTTTATGACATGTTGGAATTTAAGTGTCATCACGCGATTTAATTGTCCTCGCATCGAAAATCCTACATAATCTTTTTCAGGATCAAAATCAGATAAAGTACCTAACATGAATCTAAATGTATTTCTAATTTTACGATAACTTTCAGCAATTTGTTTCATCATTTCGTCAGAGTTTTTGACATCTGATTGATAGTCAACAGATGCAACCCATAATCTTAATAAATCAGCCCCTTGAACATTCATAACTTTAATAGGGTCAACCGTATTTCCTAAAGATTTACTCATTTTTCTGCCTTGAGGATCTAGCGTAAATCCATGAGATACTACAGCTTTATAAGGTGCTCTACCGGAGATTGCTACACCCGTAATAAGGGATGAATTAAACCAACCTCTATATTGATCAGATCCTTCTAAATAAAGATCTGCTGGATATGGCATACCATTAGCTTCTAATAAAGTATGTGAAGAGCCTGAATCAAACCAAACGTCCATGATATCAGTTTCTTTTTTAAATAACCCATTTGGACTACCTGGATGTGTAAAACCTTCAGGTAATAAATCTTTTGCTTCTCTTTCATACCAAACATTCGAACCATATGTTTTAAATAAATCAGAAATATGGGCAAATACTTTTTGATCTAAAATTGCATCGCCATTTTCAGCATAGAAAATTGGAATTGGTACACCCCAAGCACGTTGTCTTGAAATACACCAGTCTTCACGATTAATAACCATATTTGATAATCTAAGTTCACCCCAAGAAGGTAACCATTTAACTTCTTTAACAGCTTTTAATAAATCATCTTTTAATTTATCAATACTTGCAAACCATTGTGAAGTTGCTCTAAAAATAACGGGTTTTTTAGTTCTCCAGTCATGAGGGTATGAGTGATTAAATTTTTCAGCTTTTAATAAAATACCTAATTCATCTAAAGCTTTAATAACTTCTTCATTTGCTTGTTCATAAAACATACCACTAAAACGTGGACCTGCTTCATCAGTCATCATACCACGGTCATCAACTGGACATAAAATATCTAATTTATATTGACGTCCAACACGATAATCATCTTCACCATGTCCAGGTGCAGTATGAACTAAACCACTACCATCTTCATCTGTTACATGGTCTCCTAGTATAATTGGCGATACTCTTTGATATAAAGGATGTATATATTTTTCAAACTCTAATACACTGCCTTTATAAGTATCTAATATTTCATAAGATGGCCAACCTAACATGTTTTTAAGTTTTTCTAATAAAGATTGAGCAACTACATATTTTTTATCTACTACTTTAATAGTGACATAATCCATATTTGGATTTACGCAAATTGCTAAATTTGCTGGAATTGTCCATGGTGTTGTTGTCCAAATCAAATATGAAACATCGTTAAATCGAGGATTATCTGTTTTAGATGGAAATGCAACATAAATTGATGTTGATGTATGATCTTGATATTCAATTTCCGCTTCAGCAAGTGCAGACTCAGAAGAAGGAGACCAATAAACAGGCTTTAAGCCCTTATAAATTAATCCCTTAGCAACCATTTTAGCAAATACTGTAATTTGTCTTGCTTCAAAATCTTTTGTTAATGTGATATAAGGATGATCCCATTCACCTAAAACACCTAGACGTTTAAATTGTTCTTTTTGTCTTTCAACTTGTACCATTGCATAATCATAACATAATTTACGATACTCAAAAAGGGGCATTTCTTTACGTTTAACACCTTTTTTTGCTAGTGCTGTTTCAATCGGAAGACCATGCGTATCCCAACCTGGTAAATATCTAGCATTTTTACCACTCATTGATTGATATCTTACAACAAAGTCTTTTAATATTTTATTTAAAGCATGGCCTAAATGGATATCTCCATTTGCATAAGGAGGCCCATCATGAAGAACAAAAGGTTCACGATCTTTATTTTTTTCTAAAACCTTATTGTATAAATCTTGTTCTTCCCAAATTTTTTGAAATTCTACTTCTTTTTGGCCTAAATTCCCACGCATTGGGAAATCAGTCTTAGGCATGTGTAATGTGTCTTTGTAATCCATATTCTTCCTCCTAGATTTTTCATATAAAAAAGTCCTTAGACAAATAACTCTAAGGACGAAATATTCCGCGGTACCACCTTAGTTCTAGATATATTCTAGCACTCATTTATGATATATGCTCAAAGTTGATACGATTTATCGTGTATGTTTACTGGCTTTCACCCTCTCCAGCTCGCTTAAAACCTTAACGAAAAACCATGTGTTCTTATCATCGCATGATTATATTTTTTTTACTCAACAATTTCTTTTAAAAATCCTTCAATAGAACCATCTTTATAAACATCTTTATTTGCAAACAAAAACACTTTTTCTTGAATATGAACAATTTCACCTTTAATCGCATAGACAACACCTGAAAAGAATGCAATCACTTTATTTGCTTGATCAATTTCTAATGGTTCAAAGTTCAAAATAAGTGGAAATCCAGCAATCATTTGATCTGCTAGTGCCGTTAAATAATAATCATCATCAGATGATAATTTTTCAAATACTAACTTATCATATGTTGTTTCTACTGGTTCTTCTACAACATTTTTAGATTTTTTTCTTTTACTCAATCCCTTGTTGCCTCCCTTTTACAAAATCGTTTTAAATAAACGTCCTATACGTAAATGTGTCGCATGATGCTTAATTGCAATTTCATAATCATCAGTCATCCCCATGGATAGATATGGATAACCATATATTTGTTTTAATTCTTCAAGTTTACTAAAAATATATTCGGTTTTTTCATTATCATTTAAAACACCCATAGTCATAAAACCGATTATATTAATTTTATCATAATTTTTAATTTCTAATAGAAATTCATCCAAATTTTCTAATAAAACACCACTTTTTTGTGCTTCTTCACCAATATTGACCTGAATAAGACAATCAATTGGATGATTTGCATATTTCATAATCGACTTTGCAAGCGAGATTCTATCAAGTGTATGTAATAAATCAATTTGATTAATCATTTCTTTAACTTTATTGGTTTGAAGATGTCCAATAAAATGCCATGTGATATCTAAATCTTTTAAAGCTTCAATTTTTATAAGCAAATCTTGAACTTTATTTTCACCAAAATCTTTATAACCTTGTTGATAAATACTTTTAATTTCATCAATATTAAAATATTTAGATGCACATATTACTTTATATGCTTCATTTGAAGTAATCATACATTAAATCTAAAGAGCATGATGTCACCATCTTTGACAACATAATCTTTACCCTCTAAACGCACTCTACCATGTTCTTTTGCTGCTTGTGGCGTTTTATAAGTCATTAAATCATCATAACCGAGTGTTTCAGCTTTAATAAATCCTCTTTCAAAATCACTATGAATAATACCTGCACATTCTGGTGCTTTCATTCCTCTAATAAATGTCCATGCTCTCACTTCTGGTTCACCAGCTGTAAAATATGTACTTAATCCTAAAAGATCATAGCTTTTTTCAATAACATCATCTAATCCCGAACGTTTTAACCCATATGCTTCCATAAATGAAGCTTGTTCTTCTTTATTTAATGATGCAATTTCCATTTCAACTTGTGCCGAAATGAAAACAACAATTGTGTTTACTTTTTGTGAGAATGTCATCATTTCATTATAATGCGGATTTAATTTAGGATCTGATACTTCATCTTCACCAATATTAGCAATATAAATCATTGGTTTTAATGATAATAAATTAAAACTTTTAATAAGTTTTAATTCTTCAACATTAAATGATAAATCTCGCGGATTGATATCATGTTCTAATGCATCTTTAATTTTCTTTAAAATATCAAGTTCAATAATAGCATCTTTAATTTTAGTTTTAGCTTTTTTTTCAAGTCTTGCAATACGCTTATCAATAACTTCTAAATCGGCAATACTTAATTCTAATTGAATGGTTTCAATATCTCTAATTGGATTAACTGAGCCTTCAACATGAATAATTTTATCATCCTCGAAAAGTCTTACAACTTGACATATAGCATCTACTTCTCTAATATGCGATAAAAATTGGTTACCCAATCCCTCACCTTTAGATGCCCCACGAACTAAACCAGCAATATCAATAAATTGATATGCCGTTGGCACAACTTTTTTAGGTTTATATATTCTTTCTAATTCATCAAGTCTTAAATCATTAACTAATACCATACCAACATTAGGCTCAATGGTTGCAAACGGATAATTTGCAGCAAGTGCTTCAGTTTTAGTAATAGCATTAAATAGTGTTGATTTACCGACATTTGGCAATCCTACAATTCCAGCTTTTAACATATTTTTATCATTCCTTCAATAAAAAAGGCTTTCGCCTTTTATAAATTTGTTTTTTTCTTTAACCATGATGGAAGATTTCTAGTCTTTGGACTTTCAGATGTTTTATCTTCTTCATCTTCATCAATATTTTTCAAACCATCTCTTGTAATACTTAATTGTTCATCAGATGTTTTATTAAAAATTTCTGATGCTAAGTTTTCAATTGTTGATCCTTTAGCTTTTAATTCATAACCTGTTGCAATCACAGTAACAATCATTTCATCATCCATTTCATTATTTACGGTTGTACCATAAATAATATTTAGACTACGATCAGTTGCATTTCTAATTTCACTTAACGCTTGTTCCGTTTCAAAAAGTGTAATATTAGTACCAGATGTAATATTAACAATCGCATCAGTTGCACCATCAATAGAAACTTCTAATAGTTTAGAATGTATTGCTTTTCTTGCAGCTTCAATCGCACGATCTTCACCAGAAGCAATACCAATACCCATTAAAGCAGTCCCTTTGTTTTCCATAACAGTTCTTACATCAGCAAAGTCAACGTTAATAAGTCCAGGTATCGCAATAATTTCTGCAATCCCTTGAACACCTTGACGAAGCACATTATCAGATTCTCTAAAAGCATCCAATAATTGTGTTGTCGGACCTGATACAGCAAGCAATCTTTCATTAGGAATGACAATTAAAGTATCAACATGTGGCTTTAATTCTTCTAATCCATAAACGGCAGCTTGCATTCTTGCTGGACCTTCAAAAGTGAAAGGTTTTGTAACAATGCCAATAGTTAAACAGCCAAGTTCCTTAGCTTTTTGAGCAATAATTGGTGCAGCTCCAGTACCTGTGCCACCACCCATACCAGCAGTGATGAATACCATATCTGCATCTTTTAATACTTCTTCTATTTCATCAATTGATTCTAATGCTGCTTCTCTACCAATGTTGGCTTTTGCTCCAGCACCTAAACCTCTTGTCAAATATTTTCCAATTTGAACACGCGTTTCAGCTTTAGAAACCTTTAGCACTTGAGCATCTGTATTGACAGCAACAAAAGTAACGCCTTTTACATCGTTTTCAATCATACGATTTATTGCATTGCCTCCACCGCCACCTACTCCGATGACTTTAATGACAGGTTTTTGATTAAAGTTATTGTCTTCGCCAAATACCATGCGTATCCCTCCTTAAATAACTAACTTTATTTTACACGAATTTTATCACAAAATAAAGCAAATTAATGCTTTTTAAAGTAATTTGTCTGTTTCATCATTTCTTCTTTGTAATCTAAAAGGCGATCTTCTTTAATTGCTTGTCTTATTTCTTGCATTAAATGCTTTAAATAAGCCAAATTTTGATAAGTAAGAAGTCTCATCCCCAAGATTTCATCACCTTTAAACAAATGTCTTAAATAACTTTTGGTATATTTAGAAACAGGTGTTTTAAGGTTAGGATCTAAAGTTGTATAGTCTTTTTCATATGTTTGATTTTTAATAACAACTTTACCTAAAGTGGTAAGTGCAGTCCCATGTCTTGCATTACGTGTTGGAAGTACACAATCAAACATATCAATACCTTGAATAACATTTTCAATTAAATCATCAGGTGCCCCTACACCCATTAAATATCTTGGTTTATCGAAAGGTAAAATTGGATTTAGAAATTTTGTAATTTCATACATTTCTTCTTTAGTTTCACCAACAGATAACCCACCAATAGAATATCCTGGGAAATCCATTTCAATTAGTTTTTCAGCAGAATGCTTTCTTAAATCTTTATTTAATCCACCTTGTACAATACCAAATAATGCTTGATCTGTTGATAAGCATTCTTTTCCTCGAAGTGCCCATCTTAATGTGCGTTCAACTGAATCCTTCATATATTCATCCGTTGCATATGGTGGTGGACATTCATCAAAACTCATAATGATATCTGCCCCTAAGTCTTCTTGAATCTGAATAGATTTTTCTGGTGATAAAAACAGTTCTGAACCATTTTTATGATGTTTAAATGTGACACCTTCTTCAGTAATTTTTCGCATATTGGTTAATGAAAATACTTGATAACCACCACTATCTGTTAAAAGTGCGCCATCCCATTGCATAAAACCTCGAATGCCACCATGATCTTTAATAATATCATTACCAGGTTGAAGCCATAAATGATAGGTATTACCTAAAATAAGGCCTTCACTGACTTCTTTTATTTCTTCAGGTGTTAATGTTTTTACTGTAGCTTGCGTACCCACTGGCATAAAAAAAGGCGTTTCAAATACACCATGTGGTGTTGTTAAGCGTCCAAGTCTTGCACCTGATTGTTTACATACATGTAATACTTCAAATTTTATACTCATATGATCATCCTTTACGGTTGTAATTATAACATAATTTTGTTAAAATAATATAGTATTAATGAAGCTGTATCCTAGATTAACCAGCTTTAACAAAACAAGGAGCAAAAAAATGAATAAATTAAGTTTAAAAGACCTCATTTTTCAATCACTGATTGGGGCAAGTTATGTTGTACTAGTTTTTGTACTCTATAATTTCAGTTATAAAGCTCTACAATTTAGAGTAGCTGAATCATTATTAGTTCTCGTCTTTTTTAATAAAAAAAATGCAATTGGCCTGCTTATTGGTACATTTGTAGCAAATTTCTTAGGTGATTTTGGTATTATTGATGCAATCTTTGGCACTTTAACAACATTTATTGTCATTTCTTTTATGTTAACTTTAAAAAAGATTAAAATTCTATCATTACTCATGCCAGTAATTTTTAATGGATTATATGTAGCCATACTTGTCACAGTATTTTCTATGACATCTCAAGATACATTTTTAACGTTACTATTAGCAATGGGCCCATTAATATTTTTAACCGTAGCAGCCGGTGAGGCAGTTGTCGTCTATGGAATAGGATTACCTTTGTACTATATGCTTAATAAAAATGATGGCTTTAAAGCAATTTTTGAAAAATAAAACACGTAAAAGTGTTTTTTTTTATTTATTATAAAATCTAAATTTAGTTTCATGATGATATACTGCATCTTTTCTTAAAATTGATTGGTTTAGTGTAGGATGATAAATGCCTGCCGGTTCATTTTGACATTCGGCAGTTACAGAACTATGTATACCATCAGTATTACAATTTAATAACAGATCATTATCTGGATAATTATGTGTATAAACAACAATACTTGGATAATCAGTAAATACATTTAATCCAATTTTTGATTGTTTATCATATAATTTTAATTGATCACTCTCAAATTGACTTAATATAAACGTGTGATCATAATCTTGTTTTTTTAATATATCTTTCATATTTGATACTTGATTTAAGTCAAAAAGTGTATTCACAACATCAATAATTTCAACTGTTTCTTTTAATCGATCGATTTCAACATACTTATTTGCATCAACACTAATTTCTAAATGATCCATATTATTTTTATCTTGATTTAAATTAAAATATACATGATTTGTGATATTACATAATGTATCTTTAGTTGACCAAGCATCATAAATAATTTTAATTTCATCTTGATATGTTAATACATATGTAACATCTAAGGTAAGTTCACCAGGATATCCACTTTCAAGGTCTTTAGAAATATATCTAAAAGTAATTGACATACCTTCGCTATTGTTTGAATAACTCATTAAATCAAAAAATTTAAAAGCAAATCCATCTTTTCCACCATGAAGATGTAATTTATCTCCTGGCGTATTTTCAATTAGATAATCAACATTATCAATTTTAAAAGATGGTGGAAATAATCTACCACTTGTTCTTCCAATGGTTTTACCATAATAAGCTTTAGATGTTAAATAATCATCTAAAGATGCAGGTCTAACAATAACATTTATACCTTTATAGATAATATCAATGATACCCGCACCATAATTAGATAAAACAAGTGTTAAATTTTTACTCTTAAGTTCAATAATTTTTACTAAACCTACTTTTGTTTCTTTTTTTTTGATTTGAATACTTTTTCTCATATATGCTTGTATATTCAATATGTAACATTTGATTGATACTGAATATAGCTTCCTTTCTTTCATTTGTTATAATTTTAATAGGTACTGTGGATTTGTTTCATACATTTAGCGCTTGACGCATATAGGAGTTACCTACCACAGTTCCTGTTTTTATCTATCAATAAGTTTATTAGCGCTTGACGCTTTATCACAAGTATATAGAGACAGGAAACATGTGACTTACCACCAGTACCCAAAAACTTATAGGAGGTAGAGATTATGTACCATATCGGCATTGACATCTCTAAATTCAAACACAACTGCTTCATAGCTACTGAAGCACATGTGAAGGTCAAAGAATTCATCTTTGACAATAACGCATCAGGTTTTAATGAACTACTTGATTCACTTAAATCATTAGGAGAGCCTAGTGAAATAAAAATAGGTTTCGAATCAACGGGTCATTATGGAACAAACCTGAAACAATATCTATCCAACCTAGGGTATACCTATGTTGAGTTTAATGCTTACTTAACGCATATGTTTTCCAAGGCATCATCGTTAAGAAAGACTAAGACTGATAAAGTTGACGCTAAAGTCATCTCAAGTATGTTAGGATCCGTTGATTACGAAACACTACATACTAAATTTTATCACAATAATGTTTTAAAAGAATTAGTTAGACAAAGATATGTCTATCTTCAAAGTCGTTCTAAAGAGTTAGTTAAACTCACCAATCTCTTAGATAAGACCTTCCCAGAGTATAAACCTTTCTTTAAGGGTCGACTTGGAAGTGGTGCACTTTTTATCTTAAAGCGGTTCAAAAACAAATCTAGAATCGCTAGGATGACTACCAAAGACTTCGATACAATACGTTCTAAGACTAAAGGTAGAATAACTTATCCTAGATTCAATCAACTAAAGATATTAGCACGTGATTCTATTGGTCTAGATGATAAGGTTTATGATCTTTTAATTCAAACCGTTATATCTTCTATCAAATATTTGACAGAAACACTTGAGATCTTAGATCAAGAAATCGTGAACCTCTTTTCAAAAACTAATTCAAAATTATTAACCATTCCTGGTTTAGGTATCATCACAGCAGCAACCATTTATGCTGAGGTTGGTGATTTTAAAAACTTTTCTAGCCCCGCTAAACTCATAGCATTCGCTGGTTTTGATGTTAGAATCATCCAATCAGGAACTCAGGAACACTATGGTAAACTCGTTAAGCATGGTTCTTCTTTACTAAGAAGTGCTATCTGGTCTTATGCTTTACCAGCAGTACGTTTTATACCGATAATCAATGATTATTACCATAAGAAACGTAACCAAGGTAAACATCATAAAGTCGCATTAACACATGTATGTCGTAAACTCATACGTATGATGCATTATATCGAATTTAATAATGTATCATATGATCAAAATTTGAGTCGTTAGGTTGTAG
>JBAYAP010000034.1:0-10894 GCA_041669715.1 Acholeplasmataceae bacterium | reverse complement strand
GAAGAGTATGCACAACGAGTAGTTGATTTCTCAAAAAGATTAATTGGTGACGGAGTAGAGGTATTGCTAGACAAATTCGAAATGACTCCTGGTAAGGAATTAAATGACTTTATGGAGAAGTGTGTAAAGGATAAGACAGTAACTAATGTAATTATCTTACTAAACCCCGCATATGCACAAAGAGCCGATGATAGACAAGGTGGAGTAGGGAAAGAAACACAAATCATTTCTGAGGAAGTTTATAATGATGTTGGGCAAACGAAATTTGTTCCAGTAATTTTTGATGTTGAGGATGGAGATTTTAGTAAAAGTAAACCAATATTCTTGAAATCAAGAATTCATATTAACTTGTCTGAAAACGAAAGCTATGCTAGAAATTATATGAACTTGATAAGAAACCTTTACGGGAAACTAGAATATCAAAAACCTGAAAAAGGAGAAAAACCATCTTGGGTAGATCATGAACCTGAGGTAACGGGAGTAACTTACAATATCAAGGAGTTCATTAGAAAAGATAATTATAAAGACTTACCTGAAAGACTTATTGACGATTCACTAGATGCTATTATTCAATCAATGCTATCCGATGAAATATTTATTAATAATGATTCATGGCAAGTTGATAAAATCTATGAAACTTATCAATATTTAACAATTTATAGAAATGATTTTATTGAGCTAGTAAACACCACTTGTGAAATTGACGGTGTATCAAGTAAGTATATTAGATTTTTCGAAATGCTTAAAGATCAAGGGGCAAACTATATAAATAATGATCAAATCAAAAATGACTATTTGCGTACTTTGGCACATGAACTAGTGATTTATAGCATTGCTATATTCCTAAGAAAAGATAAATTCAAGTTGATTAATGAATTAGTCTATACTCCGTATTTTAATGATGGATACAGGACTGAAGATGGTTTATTTGGATTTAGACAGTATTTTTACACAAATAATAACTTTGATATCAGAATCAAAAGTTTCCTAGATACTAAAGATCAAAAGAACTACTACAGTGGAAAAGCTCATGCGTGGATTAACAATTTGTACGAACCTGTTGTTAATAAAGAGGAGTTTGTTGATGCAGACGTATTATTAACTAGTTTAACGATTTTATGCGAAACAAAAGATAACCATCCATGGTTTGCTGTAACATATGTTTATTCAAAGTATAGACAATCGAAGATAAAGAAAATAGCCATGGCTTTAGAATCAAAAAGGTTAGCATCTAAGTATTTTGACTTGTTTAACTCTTCGAGTATTCAAACATTAAAATCACAACTACAAAAGATAAAAGATTTTGATAGCCAGAGAACAAGCCATTTTGGTTATGATTCTGCATTTGATTCAATAGAATTCATAACAAATTATATAGATATAGATAAGATAGGAACTATAATATAAATAGAATATGGCGGCTAAATTGATTTTAGTCGATGTTTACTACTCTTTATTACCGATAATCTATGTTAACGGTCATGTCAATCATATAATAAGAAATAACAAAGATACTCGAATTAAACTTTAAGTATCTTTTATGTATCAAGTGCTTTTGCTAAAAACGTCGCCACTAGCTGTCTATGCAAGATTAGATCCATCTTGTACAATATAGGGGTAAGCAAAAGGTGAGCGGGTTACCTTTTCTAAGGAGAGGGCATTATTGGCAAAAGCATTAGATACATTTGAACGATGGGAAAATCAAGGGTTACTGAAAGAAAAATTAAAAACAATTGAAGAGTTAGTCTCTAAAAATGTAGTACAAGAAAATGGTATCAATTCATGATTATGAAAATGGTGACAAGTTTGTTATTAATGTATGTGGGTTGGATCAATTTACTAAAAACGAAATTACTGAATTTGAAACGATAGGCATAGAAGCTGTATGGGGAAACAGATATAATAGAAAAAAAGGTGATAAAATCAAATAGTCTCTAAACAATAAAATTGTATGTATAGAATCAACAAACTCCATACGAACAACATAGCAAACTTGGTTATGACAACACATTAATTTAATATGGAGTGTATTTTATAATAAACTAAAATTTGAAATAATAATTTTAGTTTTTTTTGTTTATTAAGACAATTGTGTTCATAATATTTAATTTAAGAGTATACATTTATAATAAATATAGTTTATATGACAATTTCTATATTGTGATAAACATTGTATCATAACAGATCTAGGAGTATAATTATTATAAATAAACGTATTAAAAATATAATATTGTATAATATAAACTATTTCATTTACTAAAGGAGACTTACTATAATAAGTCAAGTGATTAATAATATTAAATAGTAAAAGACCTCCGATGGAAGCCTAAGTTTAAAATATGAATCTAAAAAAGGTAGCTACACCCTCATTTGATTATTTAAATAGTGAATGATCAAAAGGTACTTGATTGACGCCAAGATAGTAAATGGTGCGTATTAGTTTTCTAGCACAGTGAACCAAAGCGACTTTATGGTGTTTGCCTTCAGCTCGCTTCTTAAGGTAATAATCATAGAGTTTCGGATTTAATTTTAAACTAGAAAAGGTGATTTGCCAAAGCGTCATTCTAAGTAATCCGGATCCGCGCTTAACAAGATGTCCTCTTGTTTCCATCGTTCCTGATTGGTTAACGGATGTATCCAATCCAGAGAACGAAACGATTTGACTAGGATTTGTAAAGTTCTTAAAATCACCTAGTTCAGCGATGATAATGGCTGCTGAGATGACACTAACACCAGGTATAGTTGTAAGTGTCTGGGGTATATCCTTCATGATTGAAAGGATTTCTTCATCAATTGTATCAAGCGTGTTAGAAAGTTCCTCGTAATGTTTAATAGTATGTTTGAGCAGTAAAAGATCGGACTGAGTTTCATAACCTACTGAAGATAAAGCGAGTGATTTAAGTTTTTGAACTCTAACATAAGATAATTTACCTTTAGAATAACTTCTAATAGACTCATAATCTTTTGTAGAAAATTTAGAAATTCGTGTTCTAGATTTAAACTTCTTAAGAATGAAAAGTGCACTACCAGCGAGTCTTTCATTAAAAAACGGTTTAAACTCTGGGAATGTTCGGTCTAGGATATTTGTGAGTTCAATCAATGTTTTAGACCTGTTCATCATTTGAACATGACGATACCGCACAAGTTGTTTTAATTCGTTGATGTGGTAAAATTTAGTATGTAAGGTCTTGTAGTCAACAGAACCTAGCATACTTGAAATAGTTTTGGCGTCAACTTTATCTGTCTTTGTCTTACGTAACGATAATGCCTTGGAAAACATGTGCGTTAAGTAAGGGTTAAATTCTAGATAAGTATAACCAGATGTCGTAATAAACTGTTTAAGGTTTGATCCATAGTGTCCTGTTGACTCAAGACCTATTCTTATTTCTTTGGACTGATCTAAGAATCTTAAATCCTTGAGAAATAAATCAAAACCTAAACGATTGTTCTCAAAGCTGAATGCTTTGATGGGTACGCCTGCTTCAGTAGCTATGAAACAGTCGTGTTTGTACTTAGAGATATCAATTCCAATTAAGTACATAAATACACCTCCCTAATAGTTTAGCACTGGGTAAGTCACAGATTTCTTATTTATGTAGTCTTGTGATGAAGCGTCTAGCGCTAACTTACTGATTGACATTAAAAATAAGAACTGTGGTAAGAGTCTCCTTTAATAGTCAAAGCTATACAGACATGAAACAAATCCACAGTGCTTGATTTAATTATAACAATAGAAAGAAAGGAAGCTATACTCTAACTACTATTACAGTTTTGAGTATACAAGATAACATGAAAAAAAAGATTTTTTTGTTTTTAATAATGATTTTAGTTTGCTTGCTTACAACTTCAAATATTTATGCTATTTCAAAAGTAAATTTTTCTTTAAAAACTGATATTACAACAACAGCATCTAATGTATCAGCGGTAGTTGCTGTTGATTTAGATCATGATGGTGATTTAGATATTTTATCATCTAATCGTGATGATGATACAGTTGCTTGGTATGCAAATAATGGGGATGGAACATTTTCGACTATAAATATAATTGCTGACAATGTCAATAATGTTTTTTTTGTTTGTGCAGCAGATATTGATCATGATGGTGATTTAGATGTTATCGCATCAAGCCATTCTGAAACAACAATTATAATTTATAAAAATAATGGGGACACAACTTTTGCAGAAGCAACAGTGATTTCAACTATTAATGAATATATATGGTCGATGTGTACAGCTGATTTAGATAATGATGGTGATTTAGATATTATTGCAGCATGTTACTCGCTTAACGAAATTATATGGTATCCAAATAATGGGGATGGAAGTTTTGAATCAGGTATAGTTGTTACTAATGAAGCAGAAGGTACGCATTCCGTTTATGTAGCTGATTTAGATAACGATGGTGATATCGATATTTTATCAGCAAACCATCTTGGTGGTGATATCACATGGTATCGAAATAATGGTAATGGTACTTTTACTTTAAAATCAAAAATTTCAATTACAACGTTGTATGCAACTGCAGTAACTGCTGCAGATTTAGATAACGATGGTGATTTAGATATTATATCAGCAAGTTATGGTGATAATAAATTAGCATGGTATGAAAATCTTGGTAAAGGATATTTTGATGATCAAGTAGAGATTTCTACAACAGTTGATGGCGCATTTTTTGTTTATGCAGCCGATATGAATAATGATGGTGATATTGATTTATTATGTGCAGATGTCAATGAAGATGTGATATCTTATTTTGATAACAATGGTGATGCTACTTTTGCTAAAGAATTAAAGGTTGATAGAGAAGCTACTGGTGTTCAAGTGGTTTCTGCAGCTGATCTAGATCATGATGGTGATTTAGATGTTTTATCGGCAAATTCTGAGGATGATACGATAGCATGGTATAAAAATACAATAACAAAAGAAACGCCTACAGCAACTTTTGAAGAAAATGGTGGGACTATTATATCAGACTATGATGTTTTACCAGTTGAAAATTTTGATGAAGCAAGTATCGTTTCATCAGAAATTGAAAATGCAACCGGTGTTTTTGCTGCTGATTTAGATAATGATGGGGATTCAGACATCATATCAATAAGTTATACAACATTATCATGGTTTCAAAATGATGGATCTGGTTGTTTTGGTACGCAAAAAATTCTTTCATCAAGTTTAATTACGGGCATTACAGTTTTTGCAGCTGATATGGATAACGATGGTTATATTGATATTATTTCAGGAGATCATGATAACGATACAATTGATTATTACCAAAATACTGGTAAGGGCAGTTTTATACGATTTGAACCAATCTCAACAACTGCTGATGGTGTACAATGTCTTTATCCGGCCGATTTAGATCATGATGGTGATTTAGATATTTTATCAGCAAATCAAAATGGTGACCAAATTGTTTGGTTTGAAAATGATGGATCTGGTAATTTTGGTGAACAATTGTTAATTTATTCACAAGTAGATAGTGTTCAAACGGTTTATGCTGCTGATATGGATAACGATGGCGATTTAGATGTTTTATCAGCAAGTAATCTTGATGATACAATTGCTTGGTATAAAAATGATGGAACAGCTTTATCTTGGGAACAAATAATTATTTCTTCAACAGCAGATGGGGCAAGTTCAGCAGTTGCTGCTGATTTAGATCATGATGGCGATTTAGATGTTTTATCAGCAAGTATGTCAGATGATACAATTGCTTGGTATAAAAATGATGGAACAGGATTACTTTTTGAAAAAATAATAATTACAAATGAAGCTGATGGGGCAGATTTTGTCTTAGCGGATGATATGAATAATGATGGTTATAATGATATTATATTTTCAAGTGTTTGTGACGATACAATTAGTTATTATAAAAACGATGGAACGGGTATTTTTGTTAAACAATTACCGCTAAGTACAACCGTTTTGTTTTCACATTCATTGTATGCTGCTGATTTAGATCATGATGGTGATTTAGATATTTTATCAGCAAATAATAATGATAATAATATAACTATGTATACAAACTGTAATGGTAATAGTTATAAATTAAATATTGAAACAGAAATATTAAAAGAAGGGTATACTTTTCTTGGCTGGTATACGAATAGTGGATTAACAGAAAAATTTGACTCAGATAAATCATTAATATCAGATGATATAAAACTCTATGCAAGTTGGAAATTAACATATTATGCTTTAACATACGTTGATGATGATGGTACAGTTTTACAAAGTCATAGTTATTATCTTAATCAAAGCCTATATTTTGCTGCTGTGCCAACTGATCCAACAAAAACGGGCTATACTTTTTTAGTTTGGGATACTTTGGTGCCTAGTAATATGCCTGATCATGATGTTACGATAACAGCGACTTATACAATCAATTCATATACATTAAAATATATAAATGATGATGGTACAGTTTTACAAACAACCGATTATGAATATAATACCGATTTAAGTGAAACGATAGCACCAACCGTTCCCGCGCGAGATGGTTATACATTTAGTGGCTGGGATATTGAACCATTAGATGCAATGCCAGCAGAAGATGTTACGATGACTGCTACATATGAAATCAATAGCTATGCTTTAGCATATGTTGATGATGACGGAACAATTATAGAAACAACTGATTATGAATATGGTGCAGACTTAGAAAATGTTATAGCACCAATAGCACCGACAAAAACAGGTTACACATTTAATGGTTGGGATGGTACTGTACCCAATGTAATGCCATCAACCGATGTTACGATAACGGCAACTTATACAATAAATACATATACTTTAGAATATATGAGTGATGATGGCATTATCTTACAATCTGAAGATTATGAATATCATAGTGATTTAAGTGGCGTTTTAGTGCCAGAAGCACCAACAAAAGACGGTTATATATTTAATGGCTGGAGTTTGATATTACCAGATACCATGCCAGCAAATGATCTTATATTACAACCAACTTGGATAAGTATTGTAAATGATTCAAGTAATATATTTTATAGTGCTGAAGGTATTGAAGAAGCGGTTGACCTTACAGCTTATCAATCTGAAAATGTAGAAGTATTATTAAAAGTTAATCTTATTGATACTGAAGCACAAGATGAAGCTGATATTAATTTAATTAAAGCAATGATTGCAGATAATCAAGCATATATTATTTTAGATATTTCACTTTCTTTATTAATTGATGATATGTCTTTAGACTTAACTGATACATCTTCCAATATAACAATTACAATAACTATTCCAAAAGATCAACAAGGTTATGAAAATTATGCGATATTTAGAGTTCATGATGGATTAGTAGAAATTTTAGAAACTAATTATGATGAAGAAAATCAAACATTAACATTTGAAACAAACCAATTTTCAACTTATGCATTAGCATATGATACACCTGCACCAAGTAGTTGGAGTTGGGATTGGAGTTGGGGCTGGATTGTTGTTATTATTATAGGATTAGGTGGAGGTTGTTTATTAGTAAAACATCATAAAAAATAATAGATAAATAGTTAATTTAAAAGATAAATTTCAAATTAGGATTTATCTTTTTTTTATTTTAAACTGTTAGAAGGTATTTTATTAAAATTTATCTAATATGACTTACTTATTATATGTTTTTATAAAAGGCTTTAACTTTGACAATCTTATAAAAAAAATATATAATTAACCTGCTATTTTTTATAACAATTATATGTTTTAGTTATATTAAACATTATTTGTAATAAGTAAAAAAGGAGATAAGATAATGACAAAAGCAATCATTTTTGATTTTGATGGGACAATTGCAAACACGAAGGCTTTTGCATATCAAGTATATACAAAGTTAACTGATCAATATGGAATTAAACAATTATCTGAAAAAGAATTTGACCATTTAAAAACATTAACATTAGTTGATAAATTTAGAGTTCATGATATATCGATATTTAAATTGCCTAAGCTTGTTAGACAAGCAAGAAAAACAATCAGTATGGTGATGCATGAAATTAAACCCTATGATCAAATGATTGAATTATTGCAATTATTACATAAAAACAATATATTATTGTTTATTGTATCATCAAATAGTAAGAACAATATTTTAGTATTTACTAATCAATATAACATTAATTTTTTTGAAAAAATTTATGGTCGTGCAAAGTATTTTAAAAAAGAAAAAACACTTAAAAAAGTCTTAAAAGAGTATAATTTAAATCAAGAAGAAGTACTTTATATCGGTGATGAAGTGCGAGATATTAGATCTTGTAAAAAGATTAATTTACCCATTGTAAGTGTCACATGGGGATTTGATGATAAAGATATGTTGGAAAAAGAAAATCCAAATTATATAGCTGATGATATGGAATCATTAAAAAAATCTATTTTTGCAAATAAATAGGTAGACAATACTATATAACTATGTTAAAATGACTTGAAATTAAATAACTGTAAATTAAGAGGCTGCATGCATTAATAGTACTTTAAGGGAAAGGAATGTGTGCCGAAGTATGAAAAATACTGGGGATATGTTTAATAGACATATGACTGTTCTCAATCGTTGCCCAATGATTGAAGATTGCGCTTATTTACGGAAGGGCAAGAGTGTTGATTTTAAAACCATGACTTTTGCCATGGTTTTTATTTTATAAAAAAAGGAGCCCACAATGAGCTATTTACATGATTATAAAGTGAATCAACACAATGAACTTATGATTGGAAACATCAGTGTTTCAGATTTAGTGAAAATGTATAAAACACCACTTTATGTAATGGATGAACAAAAAATCATTCATCAAATGGATTTAATTAAAAAAAGTTTTTATCATCAAAATTTAAAAACAGAAGTAATTTTTGCTGGAAAAGCTTTTTTAACAAAAGCGATGGTTAAACTTGTAGAAAAACAAGGCTTATCATTAGATGTTGTTTCCATTGGTGAGTTATATACGGCTATTAGCGCCGGATTTAGCCCTAAAAACATTTATTTTCATGGTAACAATAAAACATATGAAGAATTAGAATATGCTTTAATTCACAAAGTAGGCACCATTGTTATTGATCATCAAGATGAATTTCAACTATTACAAACAATTAAGTCGGAATATAAACCTGATTTATTACTTAGAATAAATACAGGTGTTGAAGCACATACGCATGCATATATTAAAACAACACATCTCAACTCAAAATTTGGTGTTTCAGCTTTTGATTATAACACAATAAAATTAATTGAATTGATGGCACATTCCGATTATAATTTTAAAGGCATTCATGCACATATTGGTTCGCAAATTTTTGAAATTGAAAGTTTTAAACAACATGCGATAGAAATGATTGAATTTGCAAAAAAAGTTAAAGAAGCAATTGATGTTGATATTAAATATATAAATTTAGGTGGTGGCTTTGGTGTCCGTTATATTGAAAGTGATCAAGTACCTAAAATTGATGTCATGCTTAGTGAAGTAATTCAAACAGCTTATCAAGCAATTTGCGCTTATGATTTAAAAGTTGAAAAAGTAATGATTGAACCAGGTCGTTCAATAGTTGCTGACGCAGGTGTTACAATCTATACTGTCGGTAGCGTTAAAACAACTTTTGGCAATAAAAATTATGTATTTGTTGATGGTTCAATGGCCGATCATATAAGAACAGCATTATATCAAGCAAAATATGAAGCAGTGCTTGCAAATCGTGTTTGTGACAATTTAGATAAAACATACACAATTGCCGGAAAAGCTTGTGAATCTGGAGACATGATCATTCATGATATTATGTTACCGGAAGTTAAAATAGGTGATTTATTAACGGTGTTTACGACCGGTGCATATCATTATTCAATGGCATCTAATTATAATAGATTACAAAAACCAGCAGTTGTTTTTGTTAATGGTGATCATTCAAGATTAGTGGTAAAACGAGAAACATTAGAAGATTTAATTAGAAATGATTTATAGGACAAATATATGAAAAAATTAGTCATGAAGTTTGGCGGAAGTTCAGTCCAGTCCATCCTTCATATGCAAAATGTTGCAAATCGCGTATTATTAAAAAAACAAGAAGGTTATGAAGTTGTTGTGGTTTTATCAGCAATGGGAAAAACAACAAATCAATTATTGGATTTGGCAAAACAAGTCACTAAATATCCTTCAAAAAGAGAAACTGACATGTTAATTTCAACGGGCGAACAAGTATCCATTTCATTATTTACAATGATACTAAAAGCACGTAATATCGATGCAGTTTCTTTAACAGGACTACAAGCTGGGATTAAAACATTTGGCGAACATTTAAATAATAAAATTGATGATATAGACACAAGCATGATTGAAAAGCATTTAAACAAACATCAAATAGTTGTTGTTGCCGGATTTCAAGGAGTTAATGATTTAGGCGAAATTACGACACTTGGGCGTGGTGGATCAGATACATCAGCAGTTGCAATTGCCGTAAAACTTGCATGTGATTGCGAAATCTATACTGATGTTGATGGTATATATACAACAGATCCTAAAGTGTTTTCAAAAGCTAAAAAATTAACAAGCATTAGTTATGAAGAAATGAAAGAAATGGCTTTTTTAGGCGCTAAAGTGATGGAACCAAGATCAATAGAAATTGCACATCAACATCATGTAAAAATTTATGTTGCCTCATCATTAACAGATGAAAAAGGTACATATATAATGGAGGATACTATGTTAGAACAACAATCAATTACGGGATTATCAGTTAGTGATAAAGTCATGATGGTCACATTAAGACAAGTACCAAATAAAATTAATATTGTTGCTGATTTATTTATGAATCTCGCACAAAATGAGGTAAATGTCGATATGATTTCACAATCACTAGCAGTTCCACCTTATTTAAATATTTCTTTTACAGCAGGAGCTAATGATTTTGCACAAAT
>JBAYAP010000033.1:0-10905 GCA_041669715.1 Acholeplasmataceae bacterium | reverse complement strand
GTATTTTGATATTAATTTTAATTAATATATGCGCTAAATATGCTTATTTAATTATAAATATGATTTTTATTCATTTCATTTTACACTTAAAATAAGCGTAAATTTCAATAAATAAATAAATGGGGCGGCTAAAGGGAGTTGAACCCTCCAATGTCGGAGCCACAATCCGATGCGTTCACCGCTTCGCCACAGCCGCCATAATCATAAGCGCATGTATTATTATACAATATATTTTTCTTTTGTAAAGTAAAATTGTGTAATTTTAGGGTTTTTAGTATGAAACAAAATTGTTTTTTGGTATGATAGTTTAGAAGGATGTGATGTTATTGAAATGGGTAGGAAGATTTCTCTTCATGATGCTCGTCATGTTTGCAGCTTTATATGTCATTCAATTAGGCTATATTTCAAGAAATAATGCCTTTTATTCAAATGAAGTTAAAGATTATTGGAATGACAACCAAACATTTTTAGAAGGTGTTGCTACTTTACAATACTTAGACTATTATCAAGAAGATCCAATTTACACTTTTAATGCAAATACTGAGCAAACTACATTTGATGTAAATATATATGCTGTCGGTATTACTTATGAGGAAGTGTTTTATAATGGTTTCATGGTTTTTGTAAATAATGTCGTTATCTATGATGATGACATACTTGTTGAAAATCCATTATTATTAATTACTGTTAATGTCACTGAAGATACAATTTTAGTTGACGATGTCTATTCAGATCAAGGTTCAGTTCTTTTTAATCCTGAATCAGATGTCTTTTATAGCAATACACCCGTGTTAATGCTATTTGATGTCGATGGAAACCTTATTAATGAACAAGACACTGATGATACTGATGATGATGTATATGCGTTATTAAGTAAAATAACCATTGATTATACAGATGGTACAGTTGAAGATGATGATACTTATTTATATCATTCTGAAGAAGTCGGTGGACAAGCTTTATTTGTAGCATCAACAACAACTGTTGAAGCACCTGCATTATATAGCGATGATACTTTATCAGTCACTCAAAGTGATTATCAATTATCTGACCAATTTATTGGCGATACTTTATCAGAAGATGATGTTGTTGCTCTTGGATTAAATACAAATCATGGTGATCTTAATGATTATAATTGGCAATTGTGGCGTACAGTCATTTTATACATACTTGCTGTGATTGTCATTACTTACTTTATTTTCTTCCATAAACATGTAATGTTAAAGATTAGAAATAAACATGAAAGTGACAATGATCATTCAAATAGCACACCAGTTGAAGCAATATTTAAAGATGTAACTGAAAATAATGAGAAGAGTGGAAAATAATTTCCACCTTTTTTTTATGTTTGATTGCAATTAAAGTTTTTTTTTGCTATACTTATACATGCCGTTTAGGGATATGGTGTCAACGGTAGCACAGCGGTCTCCAAACCGTTAGTTCGGGTTCGAATCCTGATATCCCTGCCACTAAATATGACAAGCATCCTAGTGTTCCCACCCAATCCAGTGAATACTAGGATTTATTTTTAAGCAGTTAGACAACCATATGTATTCTAACATATTTCTATTTTACTCTAACTACTTTAGGTACTCAAAATAAACCAATTAGGAGGTTTTTTTAATGGATGTATTAAGATTGAAAGAGTTTCGTGAAAGTCTTAAAATGACTCAAAGAGATGTATCTCAAGCTATGAAAATCACTCAAGGTGCATATTGGAAGTGGGAAACTGGAAAAGCAACACCAAATCCAAAACAAATATTGCAATTATGTGAATTATTTAAATGTAGTCCAAATGACTTATTTGGTTTCAAAGGTGTTCATACTATAGTTGCAGCAATACTGAATGATGAAATTGATGAATAATACAATCATAGATTCAATTAAGACATTTATTGGTCTTTCTGAAATGTATCAAGCTACAGCCGATGATATGTTGCATAGAAATTCTCCATCTATATTCACAATTGATTACGCTTATTTCCCTCTTTTGTTTTTATATCGACATACTATAGAACTTATCCTAAAGGCAAATATACTGCTTTCTTTAACTAATAAACTCCAATCTATTTCTTCATCTATTATTAACGAATATTTAAAAACAAATAGCATTGATTTAAGAATTCATAACATTTATGAATTGTTAAAAATATATGAATGTACAGATTCAATTATAATTTCTTCACGATCTTACAGTTTTATTCTCAATGCTATAGTTGAATTAAATAGGATAGATCCCAATGGTCAAACAGCAAGATATTTATCAAATATAAATTTTTCGATAAAAAAATTCCAACTTCATTATTAAAGAAAAATTTAACATTTGAACCGAAAACTCATAAAAGTAATTATATAAGATATTATGTGGATCGTGTAGGAACCGATTACCAAGAGTTGCAAACATTTAAAATTTTAGATCATAAAATTTATTATGTAATAACAACCATTAATAAAACTATTCAAATGTTGTTGATGAGAAATAAATATTCAGTAATCAGCATCAAAGACTAATCTAAGTCAAACTTATTCATATATGTATTTTTTATATGTTTTTTTTAGCATGTTGATATCTTTGTGTAGTTTCCATATTTTTGTGTCCTATGACTCCCATAACTGAAAGAATGGCAGCACCTTCTTGTAACCACAAAGTTGCTAGTGAATGCCTAAACATGCGTGCATGAAGTTTATTAAAACCGAATTGTGATCGTAGTTTTTTATGTAGTTATCAACATCAAAGTAATTAGCTTGTCTCTTCATAATCATGTGATGCATTAAATATGGATGATCATGTTTTACTCGATATACTTTTTTACTGCATCAACAATTACACATTTAAAATATACAACATGAACAGTTTTTGTTTTTGTCTCAGTTAATAGTATCTCCTGGATAGCTAAATCAACATTATCTTTTCTGATATGAAGTATTACAAGCACCATCTGTGACTGAATATTCAATCTCAAATGAACCAACAGCGGTACGATTTACATAGTAACCATCAGATTCTATTACGATTAACTGTGTGATATCGTCATCTGTTTCATCATATGCAGAGATTAGCACTCTATTTTCAGCTTTTGTATATGGATCATCAACCGCTGTAATAAAGACTGTTTTGCCACTTAAGACTGGTGATGTTGTGTCACTTGCTTTAGAAGGTTTAATAATCACTTGATCGGCAAATTTCATGTCACCGATATCACCCATAAGATAAACTTTTTCATCATATTCGCGTGGAGAGCCAATTGCCATTACTTATTTGATAATCAACACCATCTATAGATACTGTAATATCACATAATACAGTAACTTCCATATTTCCACTAAGTAGTGAATATGACCCACCATATGTTCATACATTTTCACTATCTAATTCAAAAGTCATAACTTCATCAAAGATTTGATATGTGCCACTTTCAGTCCATAAACTATATGATGCAGTTTCACTTGCATATGTACTGGCTGTTACAATCAAGGTTGCAACCATTAAAAAAGATAAAACAATTAGTTTTATGAATTTCTTCATTTCTTTCTCCTATTTCTTTAAATTTCTAATTTTAGAAGATCTGTTGATTCATTGATTAAAGAAAATAACAGCCTCCTCATCTATGATTATCATAGATAAATAAGGCTGTCAGTTTTGGTGACAATTGTAATCTAAATGTTTTTAAGTTCTCATATGTTTAGTGCTTCATTAATACTTAGTACAATATGACTATTAGGTAAATAAGAAATTTCAACTGACTGATCAATAGTATTATTTATAATATTATTCTTATAAACAAAGAATTTTTCACTTTGGTCAAGCACTATTTTGTACATTGGTTTCTCTATTTTTTCATTGTACTTATTACCCAAAACAAATTGAATATTCGTTATCACACCGATAATCTTTATAGGTTCTTCATGTTCATCTTTGAATATTTTAATTAAAAATAATAATTCAATTGTGCCATAAATGAGACCTGCTAAAAAGACAAGTGAAAAAATAAATAGAAAATCCTGGTTAATAGAAATTAATTGATTGTTTATTAAAGAAACTAAAATGATAATGCCAATGATAAGACTAAAACTATACGATGCAATTGTCAAAAACATAAATCTTTTTTTATAATCTTTCAATTTAAAATTCATATATTATATCTACTTTCTTTATATCACATTAATGTTCATAACAATTTTGCTTTTCTCTAAATATTCAATATTAACGTAATCTCCAACCTTTATATCTCCAATGGTCATGATATAAAACCTTTGGTCATCAATTACAATAATACATCCTTTTACCAATTTATGATCATAGTAGTATCTTGGAGAAAAATATGTTTCACGATAACTATCTACATATCCTTCAAGTACAATCTGATTGTTATAATCATCCTTTTTAAGTGGTAATCCATAATTTAAGCGAACAGTAGAAATTGTAAAAAACAGAATCGCAAAAACAACAAACAGAGCAAATTTCAATAAATATTTAGCATTTTTTAATTTCATAAAATCAAACTTTAAATCAAAAATAATAAAACTTACAAATATCACGAGCGTTGCTACAATATAGAATATCGGTTCTTTAAACAATCCATCTAAATAATCATCATAATTAAAACTCATAATTAATTCCTTCTTTCTTATGGAAATGGAATATAGTAATCATATCCCATGTAGCCAGATCCTGATGGACCAACAATAATTGAAGTTGCTGAAACTGAATCATCTGTTCCTTTGCCATCAGTCGCATATTCAAGTCCAAATCCGGGAACTGAAGCTCCACGAGTGTAAAAACTACCTCTATAACTCCCTTCACCTGCATAATTTTCTATTAATCCAACTTCGTATGACGGTCCGGCAGCTACCCCAGCTCCTCCTCCTGCATGTACATATTTTTCGAAAGTTCCATGTTTGTAATCCATAACAAATGAAATTCCAAATTTTGCAAATGTACCTGCACCTGTTGGAATAGAAACTGATACATCCATTACGGCTGTCTTTTCTTCACCAGCTGCATAAGAATTTACGAGTGTTGTAAAAACTACTCCAGCAATCAATAGACCAGAACCTCCGGTAACTATAACTAATGCAGTAATACTTGCCCCTAAAAAAACCGTAGCTCCAAATTTTTTCCAATTCCATGTTCCCATTGGGTCAAAACCCATTATAGGATTATTATCACAATAAATATATAAGTTGATACTTACTGCAGTATCAGATGATAAATAATTAATATCATCCATACTAATAAATCTTCCGATTGAGGAATCATAATAACGAGATTGTAAATAATAAAATCCTGTTTCGGAATCAAAACGATAACCTTTAAATCTATATGGATTAATGTTACCAATAAAGCTTGATGAATAATTAACATTACCATTCGCATCTAAAACAGTGTTGTTACCCCAAGCATCATAACGATATTTAGCAACAATTGTTCCAATACTATTTAATAATGCTACTACATTACCTAAATTATCATATACATAAAAATATTCATTACCCATATAATTAAAACTAATTAATTTATCATCATTATTATATGAATAATATAAATAATTTGTTCCATCAATTATTTCAACTAATACTTTAGTTTCATCTAATACATATTCATAAGTGTGATTGTTTGTAACTTGTGATACCCTTATTCCAATATCGTTATAACTATATGACACTTCGTTTCCATTAGAAAAATCAATTGATGAAAGTTTTCTGCCATTCCAATCATACATGTCATTTTGACCATTATTAGTTATCATAGTAGGATTGCCATAGTCATCATAACTATATTGACTAAAACCGGTTTGAATTCCATTAATATAATATGTCATAGTATTCAATTTAGTTCCATTATAAGTCAATATTTTAGATGATATTGGTGTTCCTGACAATACTACAGTTGGGGATGTATAATTATATTCTTTAATTGAAGTTATATTACCTGTATCATCATAAGAATAACTTATAGATTTGGATTCACTTGAATTGTATATTTTAATATCTTCTCTTATTAATTGATTAAATTGATCATACTTATAATCATATTCTTCTGTTGGGATGCCCCCTATTGAAGTGATAACTATTTTGGTAATATTTTGATTACCATCATAACTATAAAAATATTTAAATCCACTACTATTTCCAAAGGTATATACTATGTTATAAACTCTAGTAGTAGCATTACCGTTTACTACTTTATTATCATCATAATTGTACGTCATTTCCATAATTTCTGTATTTGATACAGTAACTATTAATTCTCTCAGTCTTTGTAAAGAATCATCATCATAATTATAGTCAAATTTAGCAATTCCATTACTTGTTGAATATATTGTGAAGTCATAAGCTCCGGTATAGTAATCGTAACTATAGAATACAGTTCTAGAAATGCCACTAATTTCATAAGTGTAACTGTTTATATTACCACGTGAATCATAAGTATATTGAATTTTATTGTTTGATTCATCAACTATATGGTCTATTCTACCAGATAAGTCATAAGTATAATAAAATATTTTACTGTTACTTATATCCTTTACAACTGACAATTTATTGCTAGTGTCATACTCATATTGAAAAAGCGTTGATCCATTAAGAGTCATTTTTATCAATCTATCTTCATCATCATAATTATAAATGTAAACATCACCATTACCATATGTTTTAGTCTCTATTTGACTTGTCAATAGTTCATCACCATTGATATTGGTTTTAGTATAGTATGTGAAACTTATTGCCGTTACACTATTAATCTTAACACTTGTTAATTGATCATAGCTATTATAACCAAATGAATAGATTATGTCATCTACAGTAATAGATTCTAGTCTATTACTTGTATCATATTTATAGATATACTCAATTTCATCATTTTCACCAAAATATTTGTTAAGTATTTTGCCAAGATTATCATACTCATATCTAATTATATTGCCATTTCCATCAGTTAATTGTGATACTAATCCATTAGCTTCAGTGTAATCATAATCCGTAGTATTTCCAAACTCATTAGTAACTATGTTAATATACTGACTATCAAGTTGATAGGTTGTCGTTGTTTTAAAGTATGCCTCTTGATTAGATTCATTTTGTGATAAGTCATATCCATAATTTTGTGAAACAATATGATTAGTTGAAGCATCATACTCAATTGCAACATAAATATTATTTGATACTACTTGCTTAACTAGATTATCTGTATTATAACTAACATCAGCTGAAACATCATTTACGGAATAAGAAGTCATATTACCATTTGAATCATAATCATAGGTAGTAATATTACCTTCTGAATATATACCCTTAACTAAGCCTTCGTTGTTATACGTATAATTTACACTAATATCATCATGATAAAGTTGAATATTGTCAAAATATGCTCTACCTTCTCCTCTATACATACCATAAACTGTTGCACTGATTACATATTCAGGTAATTCGATTGAATACATTTGATACTGCCAATCTTCAATGCTACTATCAAAAGGTAAATAAACTGTATCATCCCATTGTATATATGTTCCAAACTCTTCAATATAGTAGTTTTCATGAAAAATTACATATAATCCAAAAAATCTTCCATCACTGTAAATATCTTCTAAATTTCCATTAACATCAAACTCACCATATGATTTGCTAGGTACTGCATCAGCTTTCGCCCATCCACCTATCATATAAGTTTCTCCAGCATATGTTGCTAAATTTGGAATTTCTTGATAGAAAGTCTTTGAACTTGATCCATCAGCATCAATATAGAATGAATAATCACCAACGATTTCTTCATAACCTAATGCTTCATTGTTAGTAGTTAGATAAGTACCACTACGTGTCCATCCTAATGTGCTATTCTCAAAACCACTATTGGTCAACTCATTATATCTTGTATCATTTGTCATTGAATATAATTCGATTTTATCAAAATATGCAGTTGAAATGCTATCGTTATTCAAATTGACTGCAATATATCTGTCTGTAGAAACATTAAATCCAATACTAAATTTTATCCATTCATCACTATTATATACCCTGCTTGATGCTCCATAAAAAGTTGTAATATTGCTCAATGACATATAAGCTCCACTATTACCAATCGGAGTACCACCATTTTTAATGTATACTTGAATAGTATAATTTCCTGCTTTTAAATAAACGGTTTCAGTAGCATAAGGATTAGAGCCATCATTTGTAATAGCTAATGATCTTTCTCCTATAAGATATTCGTTATTCGTATATTCTATATTTCCGGTATTTTCTATAAAATTCCATCCACTGTCTACTTCAAACCCATGATTAGTAATTAGATTTTGTTGCTGTTTAAGTAAAGATGAACTTTGTAAGAGTTTATGGACATTTCTAAAATTCGGTTCGGAATTTATGATCTCCGATAGAGTGTAAGAACTATCTTGTTCCTTACTATAAGTAAACAGTCCAGCATATTTATAAAATAGACTGTTTCCATAACTATCAATAATATTTATTGTATGTCCATAGTTATCAAAACGATACTTGATAGTTTCATTGTTAAAATCTGTATATGTTGTAGATCCATTTGCATAGCTGATAGTTTTTTGACTAGTTAATGCTAAACTGTCATTTGATTGAAAATTAATTACTCTACCAGATGTATCATATTCAAATGTTAGACTTTGGGCTAGAGTTATATTTTCTGCTGCAACAAATGAATGTGTAGAATCAAAATCATAATCTAAAGTATATGTTGATTTATAAGCGGTATCAAGATCATAATTGTAATAATTATATACATAATTAAGATTAGAATAAGAATCATATGTATAATATTTAAATTCAACTTGTTTAAAAGTGTCATTTGATTGTATTAAATATAATCTAGTATATGATAATAGACCTGTTGTTGAATTATAAGTAAATGTTATTTTGTTACCAATCTCATCATATGCAGATGATACCTTTGGTAAATTGACATCACTATATGTTATGTTGATATCATGTTCTGTATTTAAATTAGTTATTTTTATTAATCTGCCATTTGTAGTTGTTTCAAATTTATATTGGATATTGTTTGAGGTAGTTATTGTTCTTGAAGTGCTACTAATCTCAAGTTCCATTAACGAGCCATCTTCAGCAATATAGTTACTAACTGAATTTATAGTTTCTTCAAAATAAAAGTATATTTTTCCACCATCAGATTTTTTTAAATAATATTTACTTAGAGAACTATCAAAAAGTAGTTGCATGCCAAAATTTGTGTTCCATCCATAACCATATCCAATATTAGTATTTTTATCATAATGATTATAGTACATACTTAAATTTAAACTCATATATTCATTCTCAAGAGAATATTCATTTCTAATCCAAGTTAAATTGCCAGTATAATCACTTATATATCCTGTACCTAAAACTCCCATCTCCTGTGATGAGTAAGTCCAATAATCCTTTAATCCTGATGGATTTTCATAACCAATTGTTATTAGAGGTCTATACGAAGTTGTTGATACACCATTCTGATAAACACTATTAAAATATCCATAACCTTCATCCAAAGTGATAGTAAACCCCGGTGTTCTGCTTAAGCCTTGATTTTGCCAATCTTTAACTGATTCAGTAATATCAAATATAAAAGGTGTATTACTATTTATGGTGTAGTAATCAATTACTCTTGTATCATAACCAGGTGCATTATTCCAAGTAGCCGTGCTACTACTAAAGTTTTCTGTATTCTGATAAATATTTATTTGCCCAGTGGTAACAGTTGATTTAGTAAATTTCATAGAAGCATATGTGATAGTTTGGTCCATAATAGTAGATGGTAAATAAAAATATATTAATCCCTTATATTCAGTAGTCGAAGATGTTCCACTGAGATACATATAGTTAGAACTGTAGTAAGTACTATCAGGACTGGACTCTGAAATATAGGTATCATATATAGACATGCTTGTTGTTGAACTGTCAATGGTTGGATCAATTACTACTGGATAATTTGCATCTTGTAACCATTGTTTATCAGGAATAATAGTTAACTTATACGTATCTTTTCCTATCTCTTCATAATAGTATTCAATATTGCTTGATTCAGTTTGTTGATCATCTATCATTACAAATGGATCAAAGATAAATACTATTTCATGATTTTGATTTACAAGCACTAAATTTTCATCGGTTTGATCAAAGAATAGATTTTTTAATTTATACTCAAACTCAAAAACTAAGTTTTCTTGAAATGAGTTAACAATTATTTCCTCTTTAATCTTTGAACCATCAACATTATAAATAAGATCCACATCTTTATTAATATTACTGTAAGTCACTTTCTGGCTAATATTAATAAGTTCTGTAAGGTCTTTCTCATTTACTTTTTTAGCTTTTTCACCGATATTAATTGATGAGGAATCAGCACGCATATAATTCCAGTCAACTTCATATTCATTCATTGATAAACTAATATTTTGTTTAGAGATATCCTTAGGAAATTTTAAGTTGTATTTGTTTGCGGTATTCTCATACATTTTTGTTTTCGAATTATATGATATTGAATTATCAATATCTAACCATTCATTATCTTTTTTATAATGAACTGCTCCATTGTATAAAACTACTTCAAAACTTCCATCTTCTTTTAGAAAATGTTTCTCATTTTCTGTTCTTTTAGTTTGATCTTCACCGACAATAGGTATATCTTGCTTTGATATACCATAATCATAAATATTTAATTCTTCATCTAACTCAGATACTTCTTGAACTTCTTCCTCATACACATTATTAGTAGTCGCAGATAATGCTTCATAAGGTATCAAACTTAAAAACATCGCACATAATATTATTATTGCGATTGCTTTCTCTCTGCGTTCTAATCGATGAGTCATTGATCTAATCTCATTTGTATCAAACGCCTTTAAAAACTTTTTCATTTAATCCCCCCATAATAAAAAT
>JBAYAP010000032.1:0-10964 GCA_041669715.1 Acholeplasmataceae bacterium | reverse complement strand
TTTAGAATATAAAGCTGATATTGAAGATATATTTAAAACATATCACGATTTAACTAGTAATTATAATGTTCTTCCTGTTTCAAGTACATATTTGGAAAATATTTTTTCGATAAATCAAAAAATAGGGCAAAAACTTGAAATTGACGAACCACTCTATATGATTTTAAAACAAGCTGAAGAGATTAAGACATTAACAAATGGGTATTTTGATATATCTATAGGGAAAGCTATTGATCTTTGGAAATCAATTATTGAAAATGATTATGATGATAATATTGTATCTGATGAAGATTTTGAGTTGGTAACGACAGCAATTGAAGCATTAGATTTTTCATCAAATCAAGTTATATTAAGCGAAGAAGAGGGACATTATTATATAGAAACAAAGGGAGACAATGTTAAATTGGATTTAGGTGCTATCTCTAAAGGATATGCAACACAAAGAGCTGTAGAGTATTTAGAAGATAATAATGTTACTTATTATTTTATTAATTCAGGTTCTAGTTCTTTATTTATGGGTAAAAATTCAAATTTAGAAAGAGATTATTTTAATATTGGTCTTACATGTCCTATTTGTAGTGCTAAAGGCAGTTATGGCACTATTAAAAATGTAATGAATCAATCAGTGACAACTAGTGGAGATTATGAGCAATATGTATTGCATGATGATTTGAGATATCATCATATTATTTCTCCGGTCACAAAAATGCCTATGCAATATTATCATACTGTTACATTAGTAGGTGATGATGCGGGATTACTAGATGCTTTAAGCACAGCTTTATTTTCTATGCCTGAAGATGTATTTGCATCATGGATGTTAGAACATCAAGTTTCACTAAACTTAAGTTATGTTAGGTTTAATATAGATGAAACAATAAGTCAATCTTTATTAGATGATTTAATATTTGAGGCGATTGAATGAAAAATAAAAAAACGATACGTAAAACTGATGTATATTTAATGGGAATTTTACTTGTTGTTTTTGCTGCTCTATTTTTATTTTTTCAACTTGTTATATTTTCTGGGACTGCTGAATATGCTTATATTTATTATGATGTTGCAGATCCTATAGTTACAATAGACTTTAGTAAACAAAAAATCATTGTGCATTATGAACAAGAAGTGCCAAGTGAATATTTAACAATATATCCAATAGTAAATGAACAAGGTGAAGACGGATTTGTTGAAATTACTTTGTTAGGTGATTATAAGATAGATGGTATTCGACAAGAAGTTGTTATTACTGTTGATTATAATCAATCTAGAATAAAAATTAAAGAAGAAGAAAGTCCACAGAATATATGTAGTAAACAAGGGTGGTCTACTGCGGCACCGCTGATTTGTTTACCTAATAAAATTCGTGTCGAATTTGATTCAACAAATTCAGATATTGATTTCATACAGTAACACAGGTGGGATATGAAAAGAAAACAAACTCAAAAAATGGTATTATTAGCAAATTTACTTGCTATTGGTATTGTTTTAAATGTAATTGAATCATTATATATTCATATATCGCCAGTACCAGGTGCAAAAATCGGATTGGCAAATATCGTTACTTTAATTGCTATATATTTATATGGTGTAAAAGAAGGCGTTATTTTAACATTACTTAGAATTTTTTTAGTATCTATTATTATTGGAACTTTTTTAGGGCCTACATTTTATTTAGGTTTAGGTGGGGCGGCATTATCCATAACAGCAATGGGTGTACTTAAAAAAATTGATTTTTTTGGTATTGTTGGTGTAAGTGTTATGGGATCAGTGTTTCATGCAATTGGACAAATTGGGATAGGAATTTTTGTTATAGGTTCTACTACAATAATTTATTGGTTGCCAGTGATGTTATTGATTAGTATACCTGCAGGAATTTTAACAGGTATTATTTCGACTAAATTTTTAAGTGTATGGCAAGCTACACATAATGAAAAAAATTAAAAAGTAAATTTTTATGTGATATGACTTGTCAATTATAATCTATAATGATATAATGTATTCGCGAAAACTTACTATGACTAGTAGTCATGGCGGAAGGAGAGCCTAAAATGAAAAAAGGAATTCACCCAGATTATAGAGTGATTAAAGTGACTTGTTCAACTTGTGGATATGAACATGAAATTGGAACAACTGCTAAAGATTTTAAAATAGATACTTGTTCAAATTGTCATCCATTCTATACAGGGCAACAATCATTTTTACAAGCTGCAGGACGTGTTGAAAAATTCAATAAACGTTACGGCATTAATTCAAACAAAAAAGATAACGAATAACGTGATATTTCATCGCGTTTTTTGTTAAAATGGATAAAAACAAAGGGGATTTGTTATGTATCATACATATAAAAACGGATTTATAGAAGTTGTTTGTGGACCTATGTTTGCAGGCAAAACAGAAGAATTAATTCGTCGCATAAAACGACTAGAATATGCAAAGCAAAATGTATTAGTTTTTAAACCTAGTATCGATGATCGCTATGAAAAAGGAGAAATTGTTTCTCATAATCTAAGTAAAAAACCTTCTATTATTATTGATAAAAGTATTGAAATTTTATCATATGTTAAAAGCGATACAGATGCAGTTGTTATAGATGAAGTTCAATTTTTTGATAATGATATTGTTGATCTTTTAGAATCACTTGCAGATAAAGGTATTCGTGTTATTGTTGGCGGGTTAGATCGCAATTTTAGAGGGGAACCTTTTGGCCCAATGCCTGAACTCTTAGCAAGAGCTGAATTTGTGACTAAACTTACAGCAATTTGTGTCAAAAGTGGGTTACCAGCAACACGCACCCAAAGAATTATCAATGGAAAACCTGCAAATTATAGTGATCCAACCATATTAGTTGGTGCAAATGAATCATATGAACCTAGATCGAGACACTTCCATGAAGTCCCCGGAAAACCTAAAAAATATTAAATATATGAAAGCCGCTTTGATTGAAGCACAAAAGGCTTTCAAAAAAGATGAAGTTCCAGTGGGTGCAGTTGTCGTATATCGTGATAAAATAATAGCAAGAGCACATAATCTTAGAGAAAGCCAGCAACAATTCCACGGGCATGCAGAATTTTTAGCAATGATGAAAGCAGCTAAAAAAATAGGGAGTTGGAGACTAGAAGATTGTGATGTATATGTGACATTAGAACCCTGCTCAATGTGTGCTGGGGCAATGGTTCAAGCACGTATAAGAAAAGTTTATTATGGTGCTAAAGATTCTAAATCTGGTGCTATAGATAGTATATTTAATATGTTTGATATTAAATTTAATCATCATGTTGAATCAGAAGGTTGTATTTTAGAAGAAGAAAGTGAACTTTTGTTAAAATCTTTTTTTAAAACATTAAGAACTAAAAAATAAAGTCCCTATCAAGCATCATCATTCAATAGTAGCTTGTGAACCTGGTCAGGTCTTGATCGAAGCAGCCATAAGCATAGTCTATTATGTGGGTGATGATGCTTGATAGGGATTTTTAATTAAGATTTTTGTTTTTTATTTAAATTAACATAATTGAAAATAATACAATTATATAATGATATAATAATAATGTTGGAGGTAAGAAAATATGAAAATTAACCCTAAAGTATTTAGAAATTTAACAAGTGAACCATTTGAGGTGCAAAATATTGGTGATTATAAAGTCTCTTTTTATGATATGAACACAACATCATATTTAACACAATTTGCAGGTAGAGGTAAGTTTGCAATTTGGACATCTGATGGCAGTAAAGAATATAAGGTACTTATTGAAATGTCATATTATGAAGCATTAAAGCCTTTTTATGAGTATGATGTAAACAAGATTTGGTTAGAGTTTTTATCAGGTGCTGGAGAAATCTCTAAAAAAATTAATTTGTATTTCATGATTCCTACTGTTTCATTATATTTAGTTGTAGCAGTTGTAGCAGCAATATTTTTTCCTACTATAATGATTCAAATTTTATTAGCATTGCTTGCAATTGTATTTATTAGTAATATGATTCAAACTAGATTTACTTCAAAGAAAATTAAAGAAGAAAATATTAAATCACAAGATAAAATTAAGCAAGTACTTGGTCAAGATGAATTTGATCAATTGGTTATAGCTCAAGAAGTACATTATAAAAAGTATTTTAAATTTGAAGATTCAGAATCTGAAACAAAGAATGAAAATATAGATATCCAAGATGTTGATGCTGAAACTGTGGAAAATAAAACTGATAAGGAAAAGGAATAAGGCATATGAAAGACTTATCAATTAATGCAATTAGATTCTTAGGTGTTGATGCAATTAATAAAGCAAATAGTGGACACCCAGGCATTGTTTTAGGTGCTGCACCTATGGCTTTTCAATTATTTACAGAAAATTTAAATATAGATGTTAAAAAAACTGATTGGATAAATCGAGATAGATTTATATTATCTGCTGGACATGGATCAATGTTACTTTATGCATTAAACCATTTATCAGGATATAATATTTCAATAGAAGATATTAAGAATTTTAGACAAATAGGAAATACTCCAGGACATCCAGAATATCGACATACTGAAGGTGTAGAAACAACCTCTGGGCCTTTAGGACAAGGTATTTCTAATGCCGTGGGTATGGCAATTGCTGAGGCACATTTAGCTGCAAAGTTTAATCAACCCGAATTTCCAATTATTGATCATTTCACATATGTTATATGTGGTGATGGGGATTTACAAGAAGGTGTTGCAATGGAATCAGCAAGCCTTGCTGGACATTTAGGGTTAGGGAAACTTATTGTATTATTTGATTCAAATGATATCCAATTAGATGGACCTGTATCCAATGCTAATAGTGATCAAACAAAAGCTAAATTTGAATCTATGGGATGGCAATATCTGTATGTTGCAGATGGCAATCAATTGGTTGATATTCAAAAAGCTTTAACAAAAGCAAAAAAAGAACTTAATAAACCAACAATGATTGAAGTTAAAACAGTAATTGGTTTTGGAACGGACTTATGTGGAACATCAAAAGCGCATGGAGCTCCAATTGGAGAAGCACAACGTCAAGTATTAAGTAAAAACCTTCAATGGAATTATGAACCATTTAACATTCCTCAAGAAGTTTATAGCTATTATCGTAAACGTGTTTTCTTAAGAGGACAAAGAGTTCATAGAAAATGGAATAATCTTATTGTTGATTATAAATTACAATATCCAGAGTTATATCAACAATTTGAAGTATATATGAATCAAGATATAAATATTGATTTAACAGAATTTTCTAGTATTATTGTTGGTGATAAAGAAGCAACAAGAAACATTAGCGGAAAAACACTTCAAATATTATCTAAAAATTATCCATTCTTAATTGGAGGATCTGCAGATTTAACTGGATCAACTAAAGCAAAAGGTGCTGATGGGAATTTTACCAAGACTTCAAGACTTGGCAGAAATATAAATTTTGGTGTTAGAGAACATGCAATGGCAGCAATTACTAATGGTATTGTTTTGCATGGTGGTCTTAAAGCTTTTGCAGGTGGATTCTTTGTTTTTAGTGATTATATGAAACCAGCAATTAGATTGGCAGCAATTATGCAAATTCCATCTATTTTTGTATTTACACATGATTCTATTGGTGTAGGCGAAGATGGACCAACACATCAACCAATTGAACAATTGGCTGGGTTAAGAGCAATTCCAAATTTAAATATTATCCGTCCTGCGGATGCTAAAGAAACTGTAGCTGCATGGAAAGTTGCTATGGAATCAAAATTAACACCAACTGTAATTGTTTTAACTAGACAAGCAGTTAAAAATCAAGATAATACATCTTATGAAGGCTTTTCAAAAGGCGCTTATATCGTTAAAAAAGAGGAAAATGAATTGCAAGGTATAATCATAGCTTCAGGTTCGGAAGTTGAACTTGCACTAGACACAGAAAAAATCCTTAAAGAAAAAGGATATGATGTTCGTGTAGTAAGTATGCCTTCAATGTTTATGTTTGAACAAACCACACAAAAATATCAAAAAGAAGTTTTACCTTCAAGAGCTAAAAAAATAGCTATTGAAATGGCAAGTTCAATGCCTTGGTATAAATACGCAAAAAATGTTTATGGGATTGATACTTTTGGTATTAGTGCACCTATAGAAGATGCGTTAAAATATTTTAAATTTACACCGCAAGATTTTGCATTATATGTAGAAAAGGTAATCAAATCTTGACATTATTTTGAAAAAGAAAGTGATAAAATGATTTATGATGGAATTATTGTCGGCGCAGGACATGCTGGTGTAGAAGCAGCACTTGCAATGGCTAGAATGAATAAAAAAACAATACTTATAACAGGCAACCTTAACAAGGTTGCTTCTTTACCATGCAATCCATCTATTGGAGGGCCAGCTAAAGGTATAGTGGTTCGTGAAATCGATGCTTTAGGCGGACAAATGGCTCGAAGTGCAGATAAGGCACAAATACAAATGAAAATGTTAAATGCTTCAAAAGGGCCAGCAGTGCGTGCACTACGTGCGCAAATTGATAAACTAGAATATCCTAAAATTATGTTAGATGTTTTAAAAACAACTCCAAATCTTACGTTACTTGAAGCTCTTGTAGATCATATGATTATTGAAAATAATAAAGTACAAGGTGTTATTCTAACAAGTGGGGAAGTTATTTTAGGCAAAACAGTTACATTAACTACAGGAACTTATTTAAGTAGTAATATCCTTATAGGAGATGAAAAAACTTCAAGTGGTCCCGGTGGAGAACCGACTACTTATGGTATTAGTAAACAACTTAAAGATTTAGGTTTTGAAGTTATTAGATTAAAAACGGGGACACCTCAAAGAATTGCTAAAAATAGTATTGATGTGTCAAAAATGGCAACACAACCTGGCGATGGAATGAAGTATACATTTAGTTTTGATAATCATTATTATGATGAAAATCCTCAAGAGTTTTGTTATTTAACACATACAACAGGTAAAACACATCAAATTATTAATCAACATTTAAAAGAGTCTTCAATGTATGGGGGTTTTGTTGAGGGTGTTGGTCCTAGATATTGTCCTTCAATAGAAGATAAAGTTGTAAGATTTAATGATAAACCAAGACACCAATTATTTATTGAACCAGAATCATTACTTATTGATGAATTATATGTTCAAGGTTTATCAACTTCATTACCGCGTTATGTTCAAGAAGAAATGATAAGAACAATACCAGGTCTTGAAAATGTTAAAATACTAAGATATGCATATGCGATTGAATATGATGCGATTAATCCAACTCAAATAAAGCTTTCATTAGAAACAAAAAAGATTGAGAATTTATTTTGTGCAGGACAAATAAATGGTACTAGTGGTTATGAAGAAGCAGCGTGTCAAGGTTTAATGGCAGGGATTAATGCATGTTTAAAAATTGATCAAAAAGAACCGTTTATACTCAAGCGTTATGAAGCATACATTGGTGTTTTAATTGACGATTTAGTTACAAAAGGTATACTTGATCCATATCGTTTATTAACATCAAGAGCAGAATATAGATTATTATTAAGAAATGATAATGCAGATTTAAGATTAATGGGTTATGGGAAAAAACTTGGTTTAATTGAAGATGAAAAATATCAAAGATTTATTGATAAAAAAAATAAGATTGATAATCTAATGGCAGCAATAGAAAATTTTAGAGTGATGCCAAATGATGAAAATTTAAAATATCTAGCATCAAGAAAGTCATCACCAATTTTTGAAGCAGTTTCTTTATATAATTTATTAAAGAGACCAGAATTAAATAAAGATGATATTGTTCACTATATTCCTGATTGCAAAGAACAAGATGTTTTAGAACAAGTTGAAATCACAGTTAAATATGATGGTTATATTAAAAAAGAAACAAAAGAAGTTCAAAAAATGGAACGGTTAGAACATAAAGTAATTCCTGAAGATATTGATTATAAACTTATTCATAATATAGCTTCTGAAAGTCGAGAAAAACTTAATAAAATTAGACCGTTAACGGTGGGACAAGCTGGAAGAATTTCTGGTGTAAACCCGGCTGATATTTCTATATTATTAATATATATTGAGTCAG
Organism: Acholeplasmataceae bacterium; assembly: GCA_041669715.1. Lineage (GTDB taxonomy): Bacteria > Bacillota_I > Bacilli_A > Acholeplasmatales > Acholeplasmataceae > WOFB19. The sequence continues at coordinate 2,919 of JBAYAP010000032.1, read as the reverse complement.
GAAATTATAAACATGTTTAATCAGTTTATTGAACAAGTTGAGAAAGACTTTGCAATATTATTAACTCAAACACAAAAAGAACAATTTCAAATATATTATCAATTGCTTATTTCTTATAATAAAAAAGTTAATTTAACAAGTATTACAGATGAACAAGAAGTGTATTATAAACATTTTTATGATTCATTGACAATGATTGATGCGTTAGATTTATCTATTGAAAAAACATTATGTGACATGGGTGCTGGTGCAGGATTTCCAAGTATACCATTGAAAATTATCTATCCGCACTTAAAAGTCACAATCATTGATTCTTTGGGGAAAAGAATTAATTTTCTTAAAGAATTACTTGCTAAAATAAAAATTGATGATGTAAAATTAGTGTATGATCGTATAGAAATTTATGCGCAAAATCATCATAATCAATTTGATTTAGTAACAGCAAGAGCTTTGGGTAATTTAGCGCTTATATTAGAACTTGGTATACCGATGCTTAAAGAAGACAAATATTTTGTTGCATATAAAGGGGCAAATTATGAAGAAGAAATTCAAAACGCCAAAAACGCTTTGAATGTTTTAAAAAGTAATATTGTTAAAATAAATACAATTAATCTACCTAATCAATATGGCTTTAGATCAAATATAGTAATTCAAAAGAATAAAGATGTAAATGGTTATCCAAGAAGTTTTGCAATAATGAAGAAACAACCATTATAAATGTGGGAGGAAAAAATCAATGGGAAAAATTATAGCTATTTCAAATCAAAAAGGTGGCGTTGGTAAAACAACAACAAGTGTTAATCTTGCCGCTTCTTTGGGTATGTTAGGAAAAAAAGTGCTTCTCGTTGACCTTGATCCACAAGCAAGTACAACAACAAGTTTAGGCATTAATCGCAGTATGTTGTTTTCAACAATTACAGATGCGTTATTAGGTAATAGAGAAATTCAAGATTGTCGTATACCATTAAAAGAATTAAATATTGATGTAATACCTGCAACAATCGAATTAGCACATATTGAAGTGAAATTAACAGATGTAGATAGAGAGTATATTTTAGGATATAAATTGAGTGAAATTTCAGATTTATATGATTATATCCTTATAGATTGTCCACCTTCATTAGGCTTACTTACTTTGAGTGCACTTTATGCTTCAAATTCAGTTTTAATTCCAGTTCAATGCCAATTTTTAGCAATTGATGGATTAACTCAATTGTTAAATACAATAAGAATTGTTCAAAAGAATTTAAAACTCAATAATAAAAGACTTGAAATTGAAGGTGTTTTATTAACAATGCTGGATAGAAGAACCAAAGCAGGTTGGGAAATTGTGCATGAAATCAAAAATTATTTTAATGAAGGCGTATTTGATACGATTATTACAAGTAATGTTGCCGCACAAGTTGCACCTACATATGGATTACCAGTTATTACTTATGCACCTAAATCACCAGCATCTAAACTTTACAAATCTTTAGCAAAGGAGATTTTAAAGAAAAATGAAGGAAAATTATAAAGCAAGAACATTAGCAGACTTATTAAAAGAGCATCATGTTGATGATGTTTTAGAAGGTGAAGTTATTGATGAAATAAATTTATCTGAAATTAGTCCTAATCCTTTTCAACCAAGAAGAAATTTTGATCAAGACAAAATTAACGAGTTAGCACAATCAATTCGTGAACATGGGGTATTTCAACCTATTATTGTGAAAAAAGTAGCTCAAGGATATTTAATTGTTTCAGGAGAAAGAAGATATAGAGCATCAAAACAAGTAGGTCTTGTCACTATTCCTGCAATAGTAAGACAATATGAAGAAATGAAAATAGCTGAAATTGCTTTAGCTGAAAATTTACAAAGAGAAAATTTATCTCCAATTGAAGAAGCAGAAGCATATAAAGTTGTAATGGGGAACTTAAAACTAACACAAACTCAATTAGCTGAAAAAATAGGTAAAAGCAGATCTCATGTTACAAATATATTAGGATTGCTTAATTTGCCAGAAGAAGTTCAAATGATGATTTTAAATAATAAAATTAACATGGGACATGCTAGAGCATTAAGTAAGTTAAAAGATATAGAACAAATTAAAAAGATTGCAAATAAAATAGTTGCACAAGGATTGAGTGTACGTCAGGTAGAAGAATTAACAAAAAAAGAATTAAAAACAAATCAAATAAATCGTAAAAAAGAAAATATATATACAAAACAAGAAAAAATATTAAAAAAATATTTTAATCAACATAAAGTAAAAATCACAGATAAAAAAATTACTATTTTTCTTAATGAAAATGAAAAAGTAGAGGAATTAATTGAATGGATGGCTAGTCATGAAGATAAATCAAAATGATATAGTGATCATGAAAAAACCGCATGTTTGTGGATCTTATCGTTGGATTGTACTTAGAAATGGCGCTGATGTTAAAATAAGATGTGAAAAGTGTGGTCGAGAAGTCATGATATTTAAGCCTGATTTGGTCAAAAGAATAAAAAGTATCGAAACAAGTGAAAATAACACTTAAAAATTGCTATATATTTAGTTAAAAAAACATAAAACAACACCATTTACAAAAAAGTCAAAAAATACACTTAAAAGTGTTGCATTTTTCATGATGATAAGTTAGAATATATAGGCAAGCCAAAAACGGAGGGGTAGCGAAGTGGCTAAACGCGGCAGACTGTAAATCTGTTCCTAACGGTTCGGCAGTTCGAATCTGTCCCCCTCCACCATCTAAATTATAAAACCTTGTTTTACTTGAAAAATCGAAATTACAAAACAGATATTGACAAGGTTCTTTTATAATGATAGAATTATTAAGCACGCGAAAAGAAGTGTGCGAGGAAATGGTCTTTGAAAACTGAATGATGATGAGCGAATTAAAGAAACAAAAAGTAACAAAAAAGAGCTATTAACAAACAAT
>JBAYAP010000031.1:0-11212 GCA_041669715.1 Acholeplasmataceae bacterium | reverse complement strand
TGATGATTACAAAAGATTTATATAAGCGGCTAGAAGTAATTGTTCCAAAACATTTAATGTTACAACTGATGAATAATACGCAATAAATTGCGTATTATTTTTTTATAAGAAGATGTAATCATGTATAATGGAAGTGGTGATAAAATGGTAAAAATTATTGGTGCAGGACTTGCTGGCGTAGAAGCTGCGTATTTTCTTGCAAATCATGATATTAAAGTAAAACTATATGAAATGCGTCCTAAAAAAATGACACCTGCCCATCAAACAGGTGATTTTGCTGAACTTGTATGTTCAAATTCCTTACGTTCAAATGATTTACATGTTGCTGTTGGACTTTTAAAAGAAGAAATGCGTATGTTAGGATCAATTGTGATGGATGCTGCGGCATATGCACAAGTACCTGCTGGGTCAAGTTTAGCAGTTGATCGTGCCTTGTTTTCTTCCTATATTGAAGATAAAATAAAGCATCATCCAAATATTGAAGTAATCTATGAAGAAGTTAATGATATTGATACAGATACCTATACGATTGTTTGTGCTGGCCCTTTAGCAAGCGAAACACTTGCAGATCATTTATCAAAATTATTTCATCAAGAACATCTTCATTTTTTTGATGCAGTTGCCCCAATTATTGAAAAGAATTCAATTGATATGAATATTGCATATTTAAAAAGTCGTTATGATAAAGGGGAAGCGGCTTATATTAATTGTCCAATGAATAGAGCACAATATGACAAATTTTATGATGCTTTAACAAATTCCGAAAAAGTTATTCCTAAAAACTTTGAAAATAATGTATTTGAAGGCTGCATGCCAGTTGAAGTGATGGCGTCACGTGGTAAAGAAACTTTACTATTTGGACCTTTAAAACCGGTAGGGTTAGAACTTGATGGACAACAACGACCTTATGCAGTTGTTCAACTTAGACAAGATGATGCAAAACAAACTATGTATAATATTGTTGGATTTCAAACACATATGACATGGCCTGAACAAAAAAGAGTTATTCAAATGATTCCAGGATTAGAAAAAGCAAATATTTTAAGATATGGTGTGATGCATCGAAATACCTATATAGAAAGTCCTCAAGTTTTAAATTCTAGTTATCAAGTAAAAGCATATCCAAAATTATTTATTGCTGGTCAAATCAGCGGCGTTGAAGGATATGTAGAAAGTGCTGCATCAGGACTTAATGCAGCAATCCAGTTAACTTCATTATTAAAAAATGAAAAACTTATACCATTTTTTGAAGAATCGATGATTGGGGCTATGGCACATTATATATCAACACCTAATCGATCATTTGTTCCAATGAATGCTAATTTTGGTATATTACCTGAACTTAAAGAAAAGCATGCTAAAAAAATGCGAAAAATATTATATGCTAATCGTGCATTAGAAAAAATATCCTTGTTTAAGGAGATGAATGTATGGATATAATCCATCAATTTGAATCCTATTTAACAGATCAAAAACACTATGCACAAAACACGGTGATTAGTTATATTAAAGATGTTTATGATTTTAAAAATTTTATTGAAACAGAAGAACTTGCCAAAGATTTATTAGATGTAAGAAGAGAAAGACTTGCTAGACATTTCTTATCACATATGGATCAAATTGGATTAAGTAGAAAGACAATTGCTAGAAAAATTTCAGCACTTAGAACTTTTTATGATTATTTAATTCATGAAAATGAAATTGATGTGAATGTCTTTTCACAATTAGAAACACCTAAAATACCTAAAAAATTACCAGTCATTATTCATGATGAGGAATTAAAAGTATTATTTGAATCTATTGATCAAACAAAGCCTTTAGGATATAGAAATTATGTAATGCTAGATATATTGTTTAGTTGTGGTCTTAGAGCAAGTGAACTTGTAGGTATGGATATTAAGGATTTACAGCTTGGTCAAGCACAAATTCTAATTCATGGTAAAGGATCAAAAGATCGATATGTGCCATTACATGAAGATTTAATTAAAGAAATTAAATATTATTTGACATATATTAGACCCATCTTACTTGCAAAAGGTCATGATACAAAAACAACAGCTATTTTTATTAATTATAAAGGTGGTATACTAACCGTAAGAGGATTACAGATTATACTTCAAAAAATGATTGAAAACTCAGGTGATGTATATCAAATACATCCGCATATGCTTAGACATGCATTTGCAACTACACTTTTGAATCATGGTGCTGATTTAAGAGTTGTACAAGAGTTATTAGGACACAAACACTTAAAATCTACCCAAATATATACACATGTTTCAACAGAAAAAATAAAAGAAATATATAATCAAACACAACCAAGAATGATAAAAAAGTAATAATTTAACATTGCTTAATAAAAACTTTAAATAAAAAATATATAAAGGGGTTTTATACATGAGAAAATTTGAAGTCGTAACAACATTTGAAAATCAAAATGTTTTGTTACCTAAAAGACAAACAACACATAGTGCAGGCTATGATTTAGCAAGCATTTTAGATGTTATGATTGAACCAGGTGAAATTAAAATGATTCCAACAGGATTAAAAGTTAAATTGCCAGGTGATGAAGCTTTATTTATTTTTCCACGTTCATCATTAGGTATTAAAAAACAACTTATGATGAGTAATAGTGTTGGTGTTATTGATGCTGATTATTATAATAATCCAAATAATGAAGGTCATATTATGGTGCCACTATTAAATTTTGGAAAAGAAGCATGTAAAATTGAAAAAGGCGAACGTGTTGCACAAGGTATTTTTATGGCATATTATAAAACTGATGATGATGATACTAAGCAAAATGAAAGACTTGGTGGTTTTGGAAGTAGCGGTACAAAATAAGCGAAAATAGTATACATTTGCTTGCAAATATACTATAAATATGATATATTTATTAAGGTTAAATAAATACACATGTACGTAAGTTAAATGTTCTAGTGCCCGAAGGGTGAACATGCATCTTACTGCAGAGGTAAAAACAAAAAAGGAGAAATAAAATTATGGCAGTCGTTTCAATGAAACAATTATTGGAATCAGGCGTTCATTTTGGACATGCAACACGTCGTTGGAATCCTAAAATGGCACCTTACATTTTCACATCAAGAAATGGTATTTACATTATTGATTTAAAGAAAACTGCAGAAGAAATTGAAAAATCTTATGCGGCATTATTATTAATTATTCAAAACGGTGGAAAAATCTTATTCATCGGTACAAAAAAACAAGCTCAAGAAGCTGTTAAAGAAGAAGCTATCCGTACTGGTCAATTTTATGTAGATCAAAGATGGTTAGGTGGAACATTAACTAATTTTAAAACAATCCGTCGTAGAATTAAAAGACTTCAAGATTTATACAAATTAGAAGAAGATGGAACATTTGAAAAATTACCTAAAAAAGAAGTTCAACAATTAAAACATGAAAGAGAACGTCTTGAAAAATTCTTAGGTGGAATTAAAGATATGAAGAAAGTGCCTGAAGCAATCTTCATTGTTGATCCACGTAAAGAAAAAAATGCAATTTTAGAAGCACGTAAATTAGGTATTGCCGTATTTGGTATCGTTGATACAAACTGTGACCCTGATGACGTTGACTTTATTATACCTGCTAATGATGATGCTATTCGTGCAGTTAAATTAATTACATCTGTCATGGCTAATGCTGTTATTGAAGGGCAAGGTGGCTTTGTTGAAAAAATCGATGATGCAATTGCTGCTCAAGTAACTCCAAGAGTTCCAAAAGAAAATAGAAGATACAATTCTGATGATAAAAAGAATGTAGAAGTTAAAAAAGAAGCTAAAGTAGAAGTAAAAACAGAAGCTGAAGCAGAAGTTAAAGAAGAAGTTAAAGTAGAAGCTAAAAAAGCTGTTAAAAAAGAAGTTAAAGTAGAAGCTAAAAAAGAAGTTAAAGCAGAAGCTAAAGAAGAAACTAAAGCAGAAGTTAAAAAAGCTGTTAAAGTTAAAGAAGTAGTCGAAGAAGTAGTTGCTAAAGAAAAAGTAGAAACACCTTCAGATGACTTATCAAGTAAAACAGTTTCAGAATTAAAAGCTATTGCTAAAGATCGTGGAATATCAGGATATTCAACCCTTAAAAAAGCAGAACTTATTGATCTACTAAAATAATGCAATAAGGGGATAACTTCCCCTTATTTTTTACAAATAAAGACTATATAGGAGGCTCTGTAAAATGGAAGTTACAGTACAATTAATTAAAGAATTAAGAGAACAAACAGGCGCAGGTATGTTAGATTGCAAAAAAGCATTAACAGAATCTGATGCAGATATTGATAAAGCTATTGATTACTTAAGAGAAAAAGGTATTTCAAAAGCTGCTAAAAAAGCTGATAGAATTGCAGCAGAAGGTTTATGTAATATTAAAGTAGATGGTAATCAAGCTATTATTTTTGAATTAAATTCAGAAACTGACTTTGCTGCTAAAAATAATCAATTTTTAGATTTATTAGATACAGTGGGAAAAGCAATTTTAGAATCAAATGCAAAAAATACTGAAGAAGCATTAGCTACAGTTTATCAAGGTTCAAGTGTTGAAAAATTATTAGTAGATGCTACTGCAAAAATTGGAGAAAAAATTTCATTAAGACGTGTATCAAGAGTTGTTAAAACTGATGATCAAGGTTTTGGTGCTTATCTACATATGGGCGGTAAAATTGCCGTTTTAGATGTTATTGCTAAAGATGACGAAGTTGTATCTAAAGATATCGCAATGCATATTGCAGCAAACAAACCTACATATTTAGACCGTTCACAAGTTGATCAAGAAACTTTAGAACATGAAAAACATGTTTTAACACAACAAGCACTTGAAGAAGGTAAACCAGCTAATATTGTTGAAAAAATGGTTATTGGCCGTTTAAATAAATTTTTACAAGATGTATGTTTAGTTGATCAACCATTTGTAAAAGATCCTGATCAAAAAGTAAGTCAATATTTAAAATCAAAAAATAATCAAGTATTATCATTTATTCGTTTAGAAGTAGGCGAAGGTATTGAAAAGAAGGAAGAAAATTTTGCAGCAGAAGTAGCAGCTCAAGCACGTAAATAAAAATTTATCATAAGGAGTGGCAGTCAATGTATAAAAGAGTAATTTTAAAATTGAGTGGAGAAGCTTTAAAAGGTGATGGTACTTATGGTATACATCCAATTACTGTAAAAAAAATTGCCACAGAAATTAAAGGCCTTTATGAATTAGGGGTTGAAGTAGGTATTGTTGTTGGGGCAGGTAATTTATGGCGGGGAAAAACAGGTGAAGAACTTGGTATGGATCGTGCTCAAGCAGATTATATGGGGATGTTAGGAACTATTATGAATGGTCTTGCACTTCAAGATGCATTAGAATCTATTGAAGTACCTTCACGTGTCATGACAGTTCTTCCAGTAAGTGCTGTTGCAGAACCTTATATTCGTCGAAGAGCATTAAGACATTTTGAAAAAGGCCGAGTACTTATTTTATCAGGAGGCACTGGTTCACCATTTTTTTCAACTGATACGGCTGCCGCACTTCGCGCTGCTGAGTTAAATTGTGAAATTATTTTAATGGCTAAAAATGGTATTGAAGGTGTTTATGATAAAGACCCTAAAAAATTTGATGATGCAATTAAATTTGATAAAATTTCTCAAAAAGAATTAATAAAGAGAAATTTGCAAGTAATGGATCAAACGGCCGCATCTCTTTGTACTGAAAATAAAATTAATATGATTGTATTTAATATGAATAAGCATGAAAACATGAAAAAAGCTGTATTAGAAGAACCAATTGGTACACTGGTTACATGGGAGGAATAAATAATGAATGAACAAGCTGATTTATTATTAATGGAAACAGAAGAACATATGCAAAAAACGATTGAAGTGCTAGAAAAAGAATTTGCAGCGATTAGAACAGGTCGTGCAAATCCAGCTTTATTAGATCACATCAAAGTTAATTACTATGGTGCGGATAGTCCTATTAAACAAATATCATCAGTTTCAATTATTGAAGGTAATCAATTATATATTAAACCTTTTGACAAATCGGTTTTAAAACTAATTGAAACTGCAATTTATTCATCAGATTTAGGGCTAAATCCGATTAATGATGGTAATGGTATTCGACTTATTTTACCGCAACCAACAGAAGAACGTCGTAGATTATTAGTTAAGGATGTTGATAAAATTGGGGAATCTGCTAAAGTGGCTATTAGAAATATTCGTCGTGATAGTAATGATCAAGTTAAAAAAATTGAACTTACTGAAGATGATGAAAAAGGGTATTTAGAAGATATTCAAACTTTAACAGATAATTTTGTTAAAAATATCGATCAACTCATCAAAGAAAAGGCAAACGAATTATTAAAAATGTAAAAAGGCATACTTGCCTTTTTTTATAAATCAAATGAAATTATTAAAATGGTTTTTAATCTTATATTAAATGAGTTATAATAAATTAGGTGATTAATATTGAAAATAATAAAAATACCCAAGCATGTTGCTATTATTTTAGATGGTAATGGCCGATGGGCTAAAAAAAAGAAAAAGCCAAGAACATATGGACATTATATAGGTGGAAGAAACCTTTTTAAGGTTGCAGATATAGCAAATGAATATGGTATTGAAAAATTAAGTGTTTATGCATTTAGTACAGAAAACTGGAAACGTCCGCAAGAAGAAGTAGATTACTTAATGAGTTTTCCTGTTCAATTATATGAAAAGAATAAAGATAGAATTGATGAAATCAAATATAAAATAGAAGTAACAGGTCGTAAAGACCAAATACCAAAGGCTTTTTTAGATGTTATTGAAGATATTGTTGATAAAACAAAGCATAATGATGGTATGGTACTTAATATATGCTTAGATTATGGGGCTTATGATGAAATCATTAAAGCTATTAATCAAAGTGAAAAACCAGTAACAAAAGAATCTTTAGAATCAAATTTAATGGTTAAAGAACCTGTCGATTTATTAATTCGTACAAGTGGCGAACAAAGATTATCAAATTTTTTATTATGGCAAGTTTCATATGCTGAACTATATTTTACAAAAGTGTTTTGGCCGGCGTTTAATAAAAAACAATTTGAAAAAGCTATGAGAGAGTATCAAAAACGCCAACGTCGATTTGGAGGACTTTCATGAAAAAAAGATTGATCACAAGTTTATTTTTAGGGCTTATATTAGCACCTGTGTTTTTTGTACCTTTTAATACAAATACAAGAGGCTTTTATTATTCATTTATTGTTTTTATGATTGTTTTTGTTATTATTGGTTCATCTGAAATGATTCGCATGTATGAAACGAATAAAAGATTTGGGAAATTACCAAAAATAGGCATTGTACTATTAACGCTTTCAGCATTTTTCTCAATGAGTGGTTTAAGCACTTCTTTAGTCTTATCACCACTTGCGATTAATGACTTACTTAGAATTTCAATTCCACTGATCACATTAATATTATTTAGTTTTTTAGTATTCTTTAAGGATTTTAATGGTATTGATGTTGGAAAAGCTTTAACTATTATTTTTTATGTAGGTTTAGGCTCTTCATCTATTGTCATATTGAGATTTTTAGGGATTAGATTTATTATTTATTTATTTTTAATTACAACTTTAACTGATATTTTTGCTTATGTTTTTGGCAGTAAATATGGAAAACATAAAATGGTACCGCATATTAGTCCTAAAAAATCATGGGAAGGGGCAATTGCTGGCACAGTGATTGCAACAATCATTGGTTCTTCATATGCTTTATTTTATGGTAAGTTGTTTGTTCAAGGAACAGCAATTGGCAATATATTTAATAGTGATGGCTATATTACTCTATTAGAAAATTTTACATCGTTTGGTGATAAATCATTATGGATTCAAGGTTTAATTATTGTCCCCCTTACTTTTTTTGGTTCAATATGTGCACAAATTGGTGATTTAGTGGCATCCAGATTAAAAAGAACATATGGCATTAAAGATTTTGGGAACATATTGCCTGGGCATGGTGGATTGTTAGATCGTTTTGATTCAACACTTTTTGTGGCTATGTTACTCACAACAATTTTCTTAGTATTATTTGAACTTGCTCCAGCTTTATAGGAGGCTATGAATGAAAAATATTTATATTTTAGGTGCTGCCGGTTCGATTGGTATGCAAACATTAGATATTATTAAAGCACAAAGTGATCAATTTAAATTAATTGGTGTATCTTTAAGTAGAGATGATCATAAAAATGATTTAATTTTAAGTACATTTCCTGTTGAGATTGCATGTTTAAGAAATGATCAAAAAATATTGTTTTATGAAAAAAAATATCCGAAAACTTCTTTTGTTTTTGGTGATAAAGGTTTACTTGATATTGCAAAATACCCTAAACCAGGTATTTTAGTTAATGCATTATCGGGATCTGTGGGATTATATCCTACAATAGAAGCAATTAAACAAAAAAAAGATATTGCACTTGCCAATAAAGAAACGTTAGTTATGGCCGGTGATATCGTTAACCAATATATTAAAGATTATCAAGTTAAACTATTACCTATTGATAGTGAGCATTCAGCTATATGGCAAACATTGGATGAATTTCATATTGATGATATAAAAAAAATTGTGATTACGGCATCTGGTGGGGCATTTAGAGACAAAACAAGAGATGATTTAATAGAAGTCACAGTTGAGGATGCACTTCGTCATCCAAATTGGTCAATGGGGCCAAAAGTGACTATAGATAGTGCAACCATGATGAATAAAGGCTTAGAAATCATTGAAGCACATCATTTGTTTCATTTACCCTATGATAAAATTGAAACAGTTCTTCATAAAGAAAGTCTTGTTCATGGACTTACTTATTATAAAGATGGTACGATTAAAGCAAGTTTAGGTCAAAATGATATGCATATACCGATTGGTTATGCGTTAAATTATCCTAATCGTATGACTTTTCAATCAGAGTTTACATTAAAAGATATGCATTTTAGCCCAATGGATTTTCAAAGGTTTCCATTATTGCAACTTGCATATGAAGTTGGAAAAGCTGGCGGTTTATTACCAGTAGTTATGAATGCAGCAAACGAAGCTGCTGTAAAATTATTTCTAGAAAATAAAATTACATTCTTAAGTATTGAAGAAATCGTCATACGTACTGTAAAGCAATTTAGTAATAAAACAAATCCAACTTTAGAAGATATATTAAAAACAGATAAAGAAGTTCAACAAACTATTTTGGATTTCTATGAAAAGAGGTAAGTTATGACATTTATTATTAATCTCATCGTATTTATACTTGTATTAGGAGTTATTATTGTAATACATGAAGGTGGACATTTCTTTTTTGCTAAAAAAGCTGGTATTTTATGCCATGAATTTTCAATAGGTATGGGTCCACTTCTTTATCAAACAAGCGATGGTGAAACTAAATATTCAATTAGAGCTATTCCAATTGGTGGTTATGTGTCTATGGCAGGTGAAGCTGTAAGTGATGCAATGTTTAAAAAAGGGGACATGATTGGATTATTACTTAATGATCAAAAAATTGTTGAAGAAATCGTCCTTTTTGAAGGCGGAAAATATGATGTGATTGGAACAGTTGTTGATTTTGATATGTATGGTAAAAATTTAGCACCTTTATATATAGAAATAAAAACTGCTGATGATGTTATAAAATATGAGGTTTCAAGAACTGCTCAGTATCGTTTAAAGAAAAAACAAACCATGTGGGTAACACCAGAAGAAAAAAGTTTTGAAGCAAAATCATTATGGCAACGTGTCATTACAATTTTTGGTGGACCTTTAATGAATTTTATTTTAGCTTTTGTTTTATTTTTCTTTGTGGGATTCTTTATTTTTCAACCAAATTATGATTCAAATGAAATTGGCGATGTATCTAAAGATTCTTTAGCATCATCTTTAGGATTAGAAGCAGGTGATGAAATTGTATCAATTAATGGTCAAACCATAGCATCGTGGTATGATTTATCGGATGTTATGTCGCTTAATGATTCAGTAACACTTGATTTGGTTATTAATAGAGATGGTACAATCATGACTTTTAATGATAAAAATGCAACTGTTTATATTCAAAGTGCCGGTTTATCTAATACAAATGATGGTGAAATTTATGCCGATCAAGCAATTGTTGGTCAAAGTTCAGGTAGAGCAGCAACTGCTGGTTTAAAAACTGGTGATATAATTACAGAAATTGATGGTTCAGTTATTGCTAATTGGGATGATCTTATTCAATATTTTAATCAAATTACTGATGGTAGAAGTATTATAGTAACTTATGAAAGAGATGACATTGAACGCACCGCATCTTATGATTTAATATCTGTTGACGATTTAGAAGCTTTAGGAAGTTCAAATATTATATTTCAAATTGGTGTTTCTTCATCAGGTACTTTCGATTTAGGCTATTCATTATTATATGCACCTCGACAATTTGCATCTAATGTAAGTGAAGTATTTACAACTATAGGTCTTTTATTTGGTGCAGGTGATTCAAGTATTGGTGTATCAGATTTATCTGGTCCAGTTGGTATTTTTCAATTAGTAAGTAGTGTTAGAGAAAATGGTTTTGCTTCACTTATTATATTTATGGGATTTTTAAGTATTAATATTGGTATATTAAATTTATTACCTATTCCAGCATTAGATGGTGGAAGACTTGTATTTTTAGGTATTGAAGCCATTAGAAGAAAACCATTAAATAGAAAAATTGAAAATACTGCAAATTTAGCAATGTTTTTTATATTGATTGCTTTTATATTATTTGTTACTTTTAACGACTTTTTAAGAATATAAGTACTAAAATAAGCAATAAAACAGCATATATTTCATTAACTACTTTTAGGACTTTTAAATAAGTACAAAAAAGTAGTTTTTTATAAACAAAAATGTTGACATTAAGCCAATAATAAGTTAGAATATAAAAGGTTACCACCAATTCAAAGGTAAGTAAATATAAGATGAAAAAAAGTTTCATTTTATTATTGACTTTATAACTTATGGATGGTATCATAATAAAGCACGCGAAAAGAAGTGTGCGAGGAAATGGTCTTTGAAAACTGAATGATGATGAGCGAATTAAAGAAACAAAAAGTAACAAAAAAGAGCTATTAACAAACAATGCAAAAATAAATTTTTGGAGAGTTTGATCCTGGCTCAGGATGAACGCTGGCGGCGTGCCTAATACATGCAAGTCGAACGCACTAGTTTACTAGTGAGTGGCGAACGGG
>JBAYAP010000030.1:0-11375 GCA_041669715.1 Acholeplasmataceae bacterium | reverse complement strand
TTCCATACATCTTGACCATCTAAAATTTTTATTTGTTCTTCAAATGATAGTTTCATCATATTCACCCTCTTAATTGGTTGTTATATCATCATGTAATTGATTAATTTCATAAATTTGTGATCCAAAATCACCTAATAATCTAATATGTTCATTATACCCTGTACCCATAAATTGTTGTTTCATTTTATATCCATGGTTTAATAATGCTCCTGATACTGTAAACGATTCATTGGCATTATCCAATTGTTTATACTTATTAACTAATCTAAATAAAAATTTATTTGGATTTAAAGCAATCGGTAAAGCATGAGCAATTAAATGTCCAAAACGATCCAATGTAATTTTTTGAGGTCTTGATTGAACGCTATAATTTGTTTGTGGCTCTAAATCCTTTGCTTTTAATAATTCTAGGTAAGGGCTTGATTGAGCCAAAATTGAGTAATTGCCTATAAAACTCTTTTTTACCCCTTTTACGAGAAAATTCATACGCACATACTGATTTTCATTATAGCGATAAAATTGACCAAATTGTAAAGTTTGCCGATGTAATTTATAATACTCAATCTGTTTTTTAATCTCTTTAATTTCGAATGTTGTTAACATTTTAAAATTCAGTTCATATCCTAATACACCAAACATTGCAACATTAAATCTTGTGTCCAAAGGTGTTTTTCTAAGTGTTTGTGCATGTGGAGATAAAGACACATGATTACTCATTGTTGAAGGTGGATATAAATAACTAACACCTTTTTGAATAAATAATCTTTCAATTGGATCTGTATTATCAGAAGTCCAAATTTGAGGTCCAAAAGAAAGCATACCTAAATCAAACCGGTTACCCCCACTTGAACATGTTTCTAATAAAATATTAGGATACTTGTTAAATATTCTATCCAAAATATCATATAAACCTAAAATATATTGATGAAAAAATGCACCTTGATTTTCTAAACTTGCACTATAAAAATCAGACATATGTCGATTCATATCCCATTTAATATAATCTAGTTTAGTTTCATCAATAATTTGACTAATCTCCTTAACAATATAATCACGTACTACTTCTTGACATAAATCTAAGACAAGTTGATGTCTGCCTTGAGCAGGTATTCTTCCCTCAATTTTAACTGCATATTCTGGGTGTTTTTCATATAGTTTAGACTGCATGTTAACCATTTCAGGTTCAAACCATAATCCAAATTTCATACCCATTCGATGTATTTTATTTGATAGTCCAACAAGACCTGATTTTAATTTTTTAAAATTAACATCATAATCTCCAAGTCCTTGTGTATCATCATTTCGAGAAGAAAACCACCCATCATCGAGCACAAATAACTCAACGCCTAAAGCTTTTGCTTTTTTCGCTAAATTTAAAAGTTTCCGTTCATTAAAATCAAAATAAAATCCTTCCCAAGAATTAATAGCTATAGGTCTTACATTGTTTTCAAATTGCCTGGGAATAATATGATGATTAATCATTTGATGCATATTTTTGCTAAGTCCATTAAATCCATGACTTGAAT
This sequence comes from Acholeplasmataceae bacterium, assembly GCA_041669715.1. GTDB lineage: Bacteria > Bacillota_I > Bacilli_A > Acholeplasmatales > Acholeplasmataceae > WOFB19. The sequence continues at coordinate 9,849 of JBAYAP010000030.1, read as the reverse complement.
AAGATAAGATACTTGCCGGTGTTTCAAACACTGTATCACTTTTTAACTCATATTCAAACATTTCTGGATTAATACCTTGCATCAATCTTAAAATGCCAGTATTTGATTGATCAATAGCTGTATAATGATTTCCACTATAAATCAAATTAATGCCATAACAAGATCCAAAATCTTCGTGAGCTCCTTTTTCATATAAAATGATGCCAGGATTATGTTTAGAACTACTATTTCCAGTATTTGAAGCATTCACATATGTTCCTTTTGATAATTTAACACTGTGTGCATGTGCTTCTTTAATCCACCCGCCATCAAAGGTCATTAACTCATAATCACTACCATATACATCAAACATCATACTCATTATTTTTCTAATGCTTATTATATCTTTTGATTTATTTTTTAATACTGTTCTTCTTAATATAACATTTGCATCATAAAACACTGTATATATCAATTCTATATAAATATCAAATTTCATATCTTTTAATGATACGACAAGTGTTTCTGCTTCATTAGAATCTGCATGCCCTACTGGAAGTGTTTCTGCGTTTAATACACCTTTAATCACTTCATGATGGTCATATACAAAATCACTTACAAATGTGTTATCAGGCATTTTTATAATGATGGGAGCTAATTTGAAATCACCTTTGCCATAACTTGAATATTCTAATGGCATCATATCAAGAGGTATGTCTTTCCCTTTTTCTTCTAAATAATCTACCATACTTCCAGCTTTCGCTGTTAGTTTGACATGGGTTTCATTTAAATCGTTTTCTGATAATTTATTACCAAAATACAAATGTTCTAAATGATTTGTTTCCATTTTATAAAATGCATATGTTAAATCTTTAGTTTCTAAAATAAAATAACGATCGTTTACTTTTATCATATTATTCACCTATTAAATATAGTCTAGCCTCATATGGTTTTAAAATATTTTTAGTTGCATATGTATTTGCAATAATAAGTTTACCCTTAGAAAAAGTTGCATTAAATTTACGATTTTTATCTGTCATATTACATATAATGATCATTTTTTGCTTTTCATAAGTTCTAGCAAAAACAAATACATCTCGTTTCATACTAATAAATTTAAAATCCCCATAGATCAATGCTTTATAAGTTTTTCTTAACTCAATCATTTTTATATAATAATTTAATATTGAATCTTCTTTATTTAATTGATCTAAAACATTTATAGATGCTGTATTTTTATTTTGCTTTAGCCATGGAATCCCGTGAGAAAATCCTCCAGTAGAATCCCATTGCATTGGTGTTCTATTATTATCTCTAGAACTTTTAAGCATCATTTTAAATCTTAATTTTTTAGGAATACCTATTTTTTTTGCCAATTTATAAACATTAAATGTTTCAACGTCTCTAAATTCACTCATATCTTTAAAATCACCATTAGTCATACCTATTTCTTGGCCTTGATAAATATAGGGTGTTCCTTTTAAACCAATAAGCATTGTCGCAAACATTTTTGCACTATATACTCTATATTTTTCATTTGCAAATCTAGATACTATTCTTTGTTGATCGTGATTTTCAAAATAATTAGCATTCCAATAAACTTCATTTTGCCATTTTGATATCACTTTAATAAATTTTTTAGGTTTAAATTTTGTTCTAAACCATTTATTGTTGATTTGATCCGTTTCCATATGAGCAAAACTAAATACCATATCTAATTCTGTTTTTTCTGGATAAATTAAGTCATTTGCTTCTTTAGGTGTAACAAACACAGTTTCTCCAACTGTAAATGTATCATATAAGCTTAATACTTCATTTCTTAATCTTTTTAAGATTTCGTGCATACCATCTTGTTGATGATAATATTCAAAGCCCGTTAATATAAGTCGTTTTTTACCATCTTCTAAACTTGATTTAAAAATAATATTAATTACATCACATCTAAAACCAAATACACCTTTATCAAGCCAAAACTTCATAACGTTTTGAACTTCTTCCATAATTTTTGGATTTTGCCAATTTAAATCGGGTTGTTCTTTAGCAAACATATGTAAATAATATGAATCCCCTATTTTATCCCATGCTTTCCCGCCAAAAAAACTTGTCCAGTTATTAGGTTTATCTCTCCAAATATAATAATCTCTATATTCTGAATTTATATACATACTTTTTTTGAACCATTCATGTTCACTAGAGGTATGATTAATAACTAAATCCATAATAATCTTTAAATCTCTTTTTTGTGCTTCTTCAATCAATAATTCCATGTCATCCATTGTGCCATATTCTGGATTAATTTCTAGATAATTGCTAATATCATATCCATTATCATAATTAGGTGACGCATAAACAGGCGATAACCAAATCACATCAACGCCAAGATGTTTAACATAATCCAATTTAGATATAATACCTTTGATATCACCAATACCATCATCATTAGTATCCATAAAACTTCTTGGATAAATTTGATAAACTACATAATCTTTAAATGATTTTTTCATAAATTAACCTCCAAAAAAAGAATAAAAAACCCAACTTATGATTGGGTCTCGTTTATAAATTCGTTTAAAGCAGCGAGCAAATCTTTTAACGGTAACCCTACAATTGTAAAAAAATCACCTTGGTAACTTTCAACAAGTGCACCACCTAAACCTTGAATACCATATGCGCCTGCTTTATCCATTGGTTCATGAGTTTGAATATACCCTCTAATCTCTAAATCGCTTAACTTTTTCATTTTTACGGCTGTTTTTGAACAAAAACTTTTTATTTTGTCCCCTTTTTGCAAACAAACTCCAGTATATACCTGATGTACTTCAGATGATAACATTTTAAGCATTCGATATGCATCTTCTTCATCTACGGGTTTACCTAGTATTTCATTTTGGTATACAACAATTGTATCTGCTGCAATAATAATATCATCATGATGATTTTTAGATACTGCCTGAGCTTTTTGTTGTGCTAAATTAACAACAATATCTTCAGGTTTATCTAATGGGTTAAATTCTTCTTTGATATCACTAGATTCAACAATAAAATTTATGCCTGCATCTTTTAATAACTTTGCTCGCCTTGGTGAGCTGCTAGCCAAAATAATCATTATTATTACCTCTTTACTTAAAAATATTATATCATGCAATCTATGATTTTTAGTCATTTTTTTATAATTTACCGTGATATAATAAGTAGGTAAGGAGTTTAATACTATGAACACTATTATTGATTTAATAAATCAATCATTAAATAATTTAAAAAAACATAAACTAATTCTATCTGTAAGTGGTGGCGTTGACTCTATGGTCATGCTACATCTTTTGTATAGTCAAAATTATGATATAGAAGTTGTACACTTTAATCATCAAAAAAGAGAGCATTCCGTTGATGAAGCAAAAATGGTCCAAGCTTTTTGTGAAGATAAACATATACCTTATCATTATTTTTTAATTCAAGCCAATGAACCTGGTAACTTTCATCATCAAGCACATCTTTTAAGAAAACATTATTTGCTTGATGTTGCAAAAACAACACAATCAAAATACATCATTACGGCTCACCATTTAGATGACTTGTTAGAATCTATTTTAATTAAAATGACCCGTGGCAGTAATTTACTAGGTTATGCTGGCATGCAACCAATATACGAAAAAAACCATATTTATTATGTCAAGCCGTTACTTTATGTTAGCAAGCAAGATTTAATTGCATATGCTGCTGAACATCAAGTACCTTATTTAGATGATGAGTCAAATGAGCAAGATGCTTATTTGCGCAATCGTTATCGCCATGCAATTGTGCCAATTATGAAACAAGAAAATCCACAATTATTAGAACAAATAAAACAATACCATCTTCAATTGAGTGATGCATTTAAATTTATAAGAAAAATATCAATATCTACAATAGAACACCAAGAAATAAATATCGATGAATTTAAAAAATTAGACCCCGTCATTCAAAATGATTCAATTGCTTATTTACTTGAAAATTATCCAATTGAATCAACGTATGAAAAAGTTTTATCTATTAAACAAATGTTGCTATCAAAAAGCCCTAATCAGTCGATTCGTTTAAGTCATCAATATGCTTTTGTTAAAGCCTATAAAAAAGCATCAATAGAAACATTTTCTTCAGTAGAGCCGGTTTTCTATGAGATTAAAAAAGGTGATAATAAGCCTAAAAATATGGATTTTTTCACATTTTTATTTGAAACAAGTAACGATACTAAAGATTTACAAAAATTATGTTATAATGAATTAGCGTTTCCATTGTGGTTAAGACACCGTCTTGATGGTGATTTATTAACTTATGATTATGGACATAAAAAACTAAAAAAACTACTTATTGATCAAAAAGTACCTATGAAAAAACGTGATCAACTTTGGATTTTAACAGATGATAACAATCAGATTTTATGGGTTGAAAATTATTACCTGAATAAATTTATTGGTGAAAATCATACATTATACTTTAAAATTGAAAAAGGAGCATAAACATGCACAATGATATTTTGGAAATTTTAGTCTCTGAACAAGAAATCGAAAAAATTTGTACTGATCTTGGTCAACAATTGACAAAAGATTATGAGGGAAAAAGACCATTATTGGTTGGTTTATTAAAAGGTTGTGTACCTTTCATGTCTAATCTATCAAAAAAAGTTGAACTTCCTTTAGAAATTGCTTATATGTCAGTAAGCAGTTATCATGGTGGAATTAGTTCATCAGGAAATGTTAAAATTAAAATGGATTTAGATATCTCAATCGAAGGAAGAGATGTATTAATCTGTGAAGATATTGTAGACACTGCGAATACAATTGTTACTATTATCAATTTATTTAAACATCGCGGTGCAAATTCTGTAAAAGTTGTTACATTATTAGATAAACCAGGCGGTAGAACTCAACCATTTGAACCTGAATACGTTGGAAAAATTATTCCAAAAGCATTCGTCGTTGGATTTGGATTAGATTATAATGAATATTATCGTAATTTACCATATGTAGGTATTCTAAAACCTGAGGTTTATGAAAAATAGTCAAGGAGTGGACAAAATAAATGAACCAAAAACCTAAAAGTAAACTAAGAAAACCTGAAATAAAAAGAAAACCTGATTACCTCATTTTGATCTTTACGATCATTGTGATTTTTGCAGTTTTTATGTTTATGAGAAATGCATTTACTGAGGAATCAATAGAATTATCAACAACACAATTATATACAGCTGCACAAGATGGTGATATCTCAACATTCTACTATCAAGTTGTTGGTGGAGACAATTATGATATTGTCGATGTATCTGGTACATTTTTTGAACAATCCATTCAAAACTATGGAAATATCGAAAATTTCACTGGTACAATGAGAATTGATGAAGCTTCGGATATTATGGCCATTGTGGAATCTGCAAGTGCTTCTGCTGAAACTGGCATTATTGAAGTTTCTTCATTTAACTTTTTAACAATTTTAATTTATATTGTTCCTATTATCTTAATGGTTGTATTTTTAGTTATTATTTTTAAAAATGCCAACAATCAAAATAATAAAGCATTTGACTTTGCTAAAAATAGAGCTAAATTAAATCGTGAAAAAACGGTAACTTTTAAAGATGTTGCTGGATTAGATGAAGAAAAAGAAGAAATGGAAGAACTTATTGACTTTCTTAAAGCACCTAAAAAATATATGGACATGGGTGCTAGAATTCCTAAGGGTGTTCTCTTAGTCGGCCAACCTGGTACAGGTAAAACTTTAATTGCTAAAGCTGTTGCTGGTGAAGCAAACGTACCTTTTTTCTCAATATCAGGATCTGATTTTGTTGAAATGTTTGTTGGTGTTGGTGCTTCTCGTGTAAGAGATTTATTTAAAGTTGCTAAAGAAAATTCTCCATGTATTATTTTTATTGATGAAATAGATGCTGTTGGTCGTCAACGTGGTGCTGGTATTGGTGGAGGTCATGATGAACGTGAACAAACACTAAATCAATTACTTGTTGAAATGGATGGCTTTGGTGCTAATGTAGGTATTATTATTATAGCTGCAACCAATCGTCCTGATGTATTAGACCCTGCACTTCTTCGTCCAGGTCGTTTCGACCGTCAAATCACAATTAGTCTTCCTGATGTGCGCGGACGTGGTGCTATATTAAAAGTACATGCAAGAAATAAAAAACTTGATCCAAAAATTAATTTAGACGATTTTGCAAAACGTATTCCAGGCTTTAGTGGTGCAGACATTGAAAATGTGCTTAACGAGGGTGCATTGCTTGCTGCAAGAGATAACAGAACAATGATTTCAGGTACAGACTTAGATGAAGCTGTTGACCGCGTCATGATGGGACCTGCTAAAAAGAGTCGTAAATATAGTGATGTTGAAAAGAAAACAGTTGCTTATCATGAAGCTGGACATGCAATAATCGGTATTAAAGTTGAACATGCTAATGTCGTTCAAAAAGTAACCATTATTCCTCGTGGGAATGCAGGTGGTTATAATTTAATGACACCAGAAAATGAAACCATGCTTGATACTAAAAAACAATTACTTGCTAAAATCACAAGTTACCTTGGTGGCCGTGTTTCTGAAGAACTTGTCTTTGATACGATTACAACGGGCGCTTACGATGATTTCCAAAAAGCTACGAAAATTGCTAGAGCTATGGTTACTGAATATGGTATGAGTGAGTTAGGACCAATTCAATATGAAAGTGGTAGCAGTAATGTGTTCTTAGGCCGTGACTATTCTAAAGAAAAGAACTTCTCTGATCAAATAGCTCAAGAAATTGATACTGCTGTTAGACATATTATTAATAACTGTTATGAAGAAGCTAAGCGTGTAATTACTGAAAATCGTTCATTGCTTGATCAAATTGCATTTTATTTAATCAATATTGAAACGTTAACCAAAGAAGATATTAAAGAAATTACTGAAACAGGTAAACTTAGCTGGTGGGAAAAAGAAAATCCTAAAGGTCATGATGAACCTCAAGTAGAACCAAATGCGGCTTGATAAATATTTAAAAATATCTCGCATCATTAAACGAAGAACATTGGCTAAAGAAGCTGCCGAGAATCAGAAAATAGAAATTAATCAAAAAATTTCCAAACCTTCTTCTGCTGTCAATGTTGATGATATTCTTACATTACATCTTGGCTCAAAAATCATTGTTGTAAAAGTAACAAGTTTAACATTAATCAAAGATAACTTAATGTATGAACTTTTAAGTGAAGAAAAAAGGCCATAACTATCATTATGGCTTTTTCTATGATATAATATTTTGCGATTAGGAGGTTCAATTTTATGGATCTAGAAAACTTAACAGAACAAGAACTCGTCAGACGCGAGAAAGCAAAAAACTTAGAAGATATGGGTATTGCTCCTTTTGGTCAAAAATACATACGTACTCATAATTCTAAACAAATTTTTGATGCTTATGAATCAATTGATCATGATGCATTCGAAGAAAAACATATTGAAGTATCAATAGCCGGTAGAATTGTATTAAAACGTCGTCAAGGTAAAGCTGGTTTTATGCAAATCCAAGACAGAGATGGCAGAATTCAAGTTTATGTGAGAAAAGATATCATAGGAGATGATCCATATGAAATTTTTAAACTTTCAGACCTTGGAGATATTGTTGGTATTAAAGGTTATCTATTTAAAACAAACACCGGTGAACTTACTGTAAAAGCTCAAACATATACCCATTTAACAAAAGCATTACGACCACTTCCAGATAAATTCCACGGTTTACAAGATAAAGAGGAATCTAGACGTCGTCGTTATCTTGACTTAATCATGAATGATGATGCGAGAGCTGTTGCTATGGCTAGACCAAAAATTATTCGATCAATTCAAAATTATTTTGATTCTAGAGGATTTATAGAAGTTGAAACACCTGTTTTACAAAGTGTATTAGGCGGCGCTGCAGCAAGACCTTTTATAACACACCACAATGCATTAGATATGGACTTTTATTTAAGAATAGCAACCGAACTACCATTAAAAAGACTTATTGTAGGTGGTTTAGAAGCTGTTTATGAAATTGGACGCCTATTTAGAAATGAAGGTATGGATGCCAAGCATAATCCTGAATTTACAACGATTGAGGCATATTTAGCTTATGCTGATATGGGAGACATGATGGATTTAGTTGAAGGTTGTTTATCAACAGTTACTTTTAATACACTAGGCACATATGATATTACATTCAATGATGAAATCATTCATATGCAAGCACCATTTAAACGTTGGCATATGGTTGATGCTATTAGAGATATAACTGGTGTTGATTTTTGGCATATAACAACCGATGATGAAGCTAAAAAAATTGCTAAAGAACATCACATCGAAGTTCAAAAACATTGGGCATTTGGACATATAGTTGAAGCTTTCTTTGATAAATACATTGAACCAATCATTGTACAACCTACATTTATTTATGGTCATCCCATTGAAATATCACCACTAGCAAAGAAAAATCTAGAAGATCCAAGATTTACAGATCGTTTTGAATTATTCATTATGCATAGTGAATATGCAAATGCTTTTAGTGAATTAAATGATCCAATTGATCAAAGAGAACGTTTTGAAAACCAATTAAAAGAAAAAGCATTAGGCAATGACGAAGCTTCTGAAATGGATGTTGATTTTGTTGAAGCTTTAGAATATGGTATGCCTCCAACAGGCGGTGTCGGTATTGGTATTGATAGACTAATTATGCTACTTACAAATACACCAAATATTAGAGATGTCATTTTATTCCCCCATTTAAAAAATAGATAAATAATATATTAAAAACACCTTAACGCTATAGCTAAACATCTATAGTTCTTAAAGGTGTTTTTTATATGCATAAAAAAAGCAGACAAATTTGTCTGCTTTTTCATTAAATAATGCCTAATTCATCTGCTATTTCAAAAAATATTTCTTGAATTGGATAAAAGTCAACATTCATCTCTTGAAACATCTTATACGTCATCTCATCAAGTTTTACATACATTTCATTTGGTATGGATTGTTGATGCTTTAATTTATCCATCACATCTGTTTCAAAGTCTAATAGTTTATTCATATGATTGACATCATAATTTTCTGCACTTAATAACTCATTTTCAAAATCAATTGTACTTAGCAATAAATTAACATCTTTAGAAATGTTTTTTAATGCTTTAATATCATTTTGATATACTTCTTTTAATAATTCAGTAATTTTTTCTATTTGATCAAACAAATAGTAAAAACCCGTTTGAAATATTTGATCTTGTTCTTCTGAATAATTAGGATCATCAATTAACTGGTCATAAAGATAATCGGTGACTTCAAAAATATGCTTAAATCTTAAAATTAAATCAGAATCCTTTTCTCTTAAATATTTAATTAAATCAGAATGCTCTAATTTCCAATTTGCATATTGGTTATAAATTAATTCATCACGCATACTATCACCTCTTTTTTATAATTTAAGCCTTATTAATTGAACCAAAAATTTCTAATTTATCTTTGACGATTGCTTTCATAGCTTCATATCCTGGAGCAAGTAATTTTCTTGGATCAAATCCTTTACCTTGAAGATCTTTACCTTCTTCAATATATTTACGAGTTGCTGCAGCAAATACTAATTGTAATTCAGTATTAACGTTTATCTTAGAAACACCTAATGAAATAGCTTTTTTAACTTGGTTGGCTGGAATACCTGTACCACCATGTAATACTAAAGGAATACCATTAGTTACAGTTTGTACTTTTTTTAACGTTTCAAAATTTAAGCCTTTCCAATTTGCTGGATATTTACCATGAATATTACCAATACCTGCAGCAAACATATCCACACCAGTTTCAGCAATAATACGACATTCTTCAGGATCAGCAATTTCA
>JBAYAP010000029.1:0-11551 GCA_041669715.1 Acholeplasmataceae bacterium | reverse complement strand
TCAAATCAATCAAGAAGTAAATCGCATTGTTAGTGAAGATTATAAGATTGAAAGACACAAAATCAGTCTTGATAAAGCTATTGAACTCTATCATTCTTTTGGTATGGAAGATAAAGTTGATATCTTAAAATATCGTGAAGAAAAAGATGTAAATTATTATGCATGTAATGATTATATTAACTATATGTTTGGTTATATGTTGCCATCTACAGGTTACTTAAAGAAATTTAAAATGTTTGTATATTATCCTGGGTTTATCATTCAATATCCAAGAGCTGAATTAAATGGCAATATTCCTGATTTTATTGAAGAACCAAGTTTTGGTAAAGCCTTAAAGGATAGTGCAAAATGGGGAAAAGTTATTGATGGTAATACCTTAGCAAAAATTAATCGTTATGCAGAAAATAAAAAAAGTGCGACCGATTTTGTGTCCATGTGTGAATCAAAACACTCGCACATGCTTCATGAGTTAGGCGATCAAATTGAGTTTAATATTGATAGTATTAAACTTATTTGTATTGCAGGACCTTCATCAAGCGGTAAAACTACATTTTCTAATCGTTTAAGAATTGAATTATTATCACGTGGGATTCATCCAGTGATGATTTCTATTGATGATTATTATTTAGGTAAACAATTTGCTCCAAAAGATGATTTTGGTCAACCAGATTTAGAACATGTTCAGGCTTTAGATTTAGAACTGTTTAACCATGATATGTCAAGTTTAATTCAAGGTGAAACAATTACATTACCTAAATTTAATTTTAAAACTGGCTTAAGAGAAAAAGGTCAAACTGTCCATTTAAAAGAAGATACACCAATTATTATTGAAGGTATTCACGCGTTAAATGAACAATTGACATATAGTATACCTAAGCATCAAAAATATAAAATATATATTTCACCGCAAACACAATTACATATTGATGATTTAAATCCAATTAGCATTACTGAATTAAGATTATTAAGAAGAATTGTTAGAGATCAAAAATATCGAAACTCATCAGCTGCAGATACAATGAAAATGTGGGCTAATGTAAGAAAAGGTGAATTTAAATGGATTTATCCATTCCAAAACGAAGCTGATTACATATTCAACTCAGAATTAACATATGAACTTGCTGTCTTAAAAAAACATGCCATTTCACAACTTTTAGAAATTGATCATGACAATGTTTATTTTATTACAGCAAACAGATTATTAAAATTCTTAAAGTATATTAAGGATATAGATGATGATTTGGTTCCAAATCATTCATTATTAAGAGAATTTATTGGAGATAGTTGTTTTAATTATTAGGAGTTTATAATGAACGCACTACAAAATATTGATCGCATTCAAATGAGTAATGAAGTGATTTTATTATTATTATCACTTTATGAAAGCAAAGGAAAATCATTTTATTATGATGATCTTTTTAGTCGTGATCAACAAGTTTTTAGTCGCCAAACTCAAGAAACAGATATATTTTATTTAGGTAAATGGATGCAATTACAAATGACAGATGCCCGAATGAAACTATTTAGTAAAAAGAAAATGGCAGCAAGAACTAAAGATGAACATTTGTTTAACAATATGAAAAGTGCCTATATTCAATTAAAGAAAAATCCTGATGATTTTGAATTATTGGTTAATGAAATTAGTAATTTATTAAAATTGTTGTCTTCACAATCAGATGTAATTTCTTTTAATACTTATGAAACAATAGATGAAGGCCTCTTAAAAACAAAGCGTCATTCAAAAAAAGACGATTTAGAAAAACTGTTTGAATTATATCAAAAATCAGTTAAATCCAAAAAAGCAGAATTGACACAATTAATGATTAATTTATATGTTGATATCATGAATAGTAAATTATTTGATGCCCATGAAGATTTAATTGCTTTAATATTGTTATATGCTTTATTGATTAAAGATTTTTCTGTATTTAAATATGTAAGTTTCTTTAAACAGTTCTATAAAATTCATGAAGTTTGGAAACAAGCAGTAATTACAGCAAGCTATTATTGGGCCCAAGGTTATGCACAAACTGATATGTTACATCGATTATGTGTCCATCTATTAATAGATAGTTATAAAGAAGTTGATATTTATGCGCATGAATATGACTTTGAAAAAAACCTTAATAAATCTGATAACTTAGAAAACAGTATATTAAAAATGCCCGATATTTTTACAAAAGATGATTTAAGAACACGTCATCCCAACGTTAGTGATGGAACTATAGATCGCACACTTAAACGTTTAAAAGATGAAGATAAAATTAGACCTCTAGGAAAAGGACGTAGTTCAAAATGGCAACGTATCGTTTCGGGACAACAAAAATTATCAGTCGCACAGTTATCATTATTTCATGATGATGAATAAAGTACATATTTATATGTGCTTTTTTTATTTAATTAATGCAATTATTTAATTATATTATTCTATATGTGATACTATAATAACAATTGAGGTGAATCAATATGGATCAAAAACTATTAAAACAATTAAGAAATGAAACAGGAGCAAGTTTTTTATTGTGCAAGCAAGCATTAGAATCTTCAAATGACCAATATGAAGCAGCAATAAAATATATTAATCAACATCAAATTAAAGAAAAAGGCAACGATAGAGTTGCTTCAAAAGGTATCGTTGTCGTTGAAAATAATGATTTAGATGCTATCTTATTTGAAATTAATGGAGAAACAGATTTTTTAGTAAAAAACCCATACTTTATAAATGCAGTTAATCAAATAAAAGATGTGTTATTAAATAGTGATGTCATAAATGCCAAAACTGCTTTAGATGTCAAAATTAATGAGGATAAAACAGTCGGCTCATTATTGCAATCAACTGCAGGTTTAACAAAAGAAAACATAGCTTTAAGACGATTTTATCGCGTTAGGAAAGCCTTAGGCCAAACTTTTGGTACATATACTCATAATATAGGAAAGATTGTTTCATTAGTTATTATAAATGAAAAAAATCAAGAACTAGCAGATCAACTAGCTATGCAAGTCGTAGCAAATCAAGCTCAATATTTATCTTATGATTCCATTGACCAAGACACTATAAATTATGAAAAATTCATGTATGAAAAAAATCATGGTACATTTGATCAATTAGGCTTTGATATATATATGGAAAGCATTTCACTTTTAAATCAAAAATTTTATAAAAATCCTAAAATAACAGTTTCTAAACTATTAGAAACAAATAATATTCACATTATCGATTTTTATAAATTTGAACTAGGACAAGGTATTGATAATAAGTTAAATTGTCGATTGGATATTCCTTGTGATGGTTCTAAAATTACAGTAATGCCTGTATATAAAAAAAAATAGACATATAAAAAAAACGGGAATTTAATTTTTTTCCGTTTTTATTTTTGTATAAACATACCAGCTTTTAAAACTTTCATTGTTTCTTCAACAATAAAATCAAGATTTTGATCAGTTAATGTTTCTCTAAACATCACTTGAATACCAACAAAATTTGATATACCCATTAATTTATAACTTAACGTTTCTAAATCTACATCGTCTCTAACTTCACCATTATCAACAGAATGAATCAATTGTCTAATATAATTACTACTAAATGATTGATAATACTCTTTAAATAATTTATTATCGACAAACATAGATTCCCAAATGATACGATATGCTAATGGATCATCCCAAGCAAACTTTAAAAAAGCTTTTAAACCAAGACGTTCTTTATCATATCTTGTATGTACATTTTTAATAGCATCATTAATATTTTTTCTAATACTTTTATGGTAATTACTTAATATAAACGAATATAAAGCAAATTTATCATCAAAATATAAATAAAAAGTACCTGTTGCAATACCTGATTTTTCTATAATTTCATTTATAGATGTTGCTAAATATCCTTTTTTTGAAAATATTTTTTTAGCGGTTTCAATAATTTGGTCAAATGTTTTTTGACCATCTTTTCGTTTTGGTAAACGATAATTTAATTCATCCATATAATCACCTAATATAAGTGTAACTCAAATTATGTGAAAATACAATAAAATTTTTTTTTAACTATTGACAAAATAGGGGAATAGGCATATCATATAGTTAAGGTGAACGTTTATTCATGTTACGAAAATTAAATCGGAAAGAAGGATATTTGATGAACGGTAAAACAATTAAAGATCTTAAGGTTGGCGACACTGCATTTTTTGAAAAAACAATAACAGATGCCGATGTAATCTTATTTGCTGGTGTATCAGGAGATTTAAACCCTGTACATATCGATGAACTTTATGCAAAAACCTCTATTTTTAAAAAGAGAATTGTTCACGGTGGTTTAGTTAATGCATTGTTTTCAACAGTGTTAGGAACTCAACTTCCAGGAAATGGTACCATTTATATGGGACAAAATTCCAAATTTTTAAAACCTGTATTTTTAGGCGATACAATTAAAGCAACAGTAACAGTTGGTGAAATTATAGAGGAGAAAAATCGTGTTGTACTTAATACAGTCGCATATAACCAAAATGGTGATATCGTTGTTTCAGGTACTGCAATGGTTATGCCCCCAAGATGAAACACGAACTATTACAAGAAATGGTGGATCAATTTAGCCTAGAAGTTGTTAAACCATTAGCAAAAATTATTGATGAAGAAGAAAGATTCCCTTCTGAAACTGTTGAAAAAATGGGTCAATATGGATTACTTGGAATTCCATTTCCAGTTGAATTTGGTGGTGTAGGTGCTGATAATAAAGCATATATTGATACTGTAAGAACATTATCAAAATATTGTGCTACAACAGGCGTTATCCTTTCAGGACATACTTCACTATGTGCTTGGCCAATCTTTGAATTTGGTACTGATGCACAAAAAGAAAAATATTTAATCAAATTAAATAAAGGTGAATACTTAGGAGCTTTTGGTTTAACTGAACCTTCAGCAGGTACTGATGCTGCAAGTCAACAAACAAGAGCAATCGATTATGGCGATTACTATGAAATCACTGGTAATAAAATTTTTATCACAAACGCTGGTTATGCTGATGTATATGTCATCTTTGCAATGACAAATCCAGAATTAGGCTTAAAAGGTATTTCAGCTTTCATTCTTGAAAAAGATATGGAAGGATTTACAGTTGGACCTAAAGAAAAGAAAATGGGTATTCATGCATCATCAACTTGTGAATTAATTATGCAAAAAGTAAGAGTTCCTAAAGAAAACTTACTTGGTAAAATTAACGAAGGTTTTAAAATTGCGATGAAGACACTTGATGGTGGTAGAATTGGTATTGCTGCTCAAGCGTTAGGTATTGCTGAAGGTGCGTTTGAACGTGTTGTTGAATATGTAAAAACACGTAAACAATTTGGCAGACCAATTTCAGCATTTCAAAATACACAATTTAAAATTGCAGATATGAAAGTAAAACTTACAGCTGGTAAATTATTATTAGACCAAGCAGTAAGTGATAAAGACAATAATTTAAACTATACCGAATCAGCAGCAATGGCAAAATTATTTTGTTCAAGAGTTGCTGTAGAAGTTACAGATGAATCAATGCAACTTATGGGTGGATATGGATTTATTAGAGACTATGAAATGGAAAGATTTTATAGAGACGCTAAAATTACAGAAATCTACGAAGGCACATCTGAAGTTCAACGTATGGTTATTGCAGGGAAGGTGCTTAGATAATGAAAATACTCGTATTAGTTAAACAAGTCCCTGATACAACAGAAATCAAAATCGATAAAGTTACAAATACTTTAATTCGTGCAGGCATTAAATCAATTATTAATCCTGATGATTTAGCTGGTGTTGAAGAAGCGTTAAAATTAAAAGCATTATATGGTGGTACAGTTACAACAGTAACAATGGGACCTCCTCAAGCTGAAAAAATGATTAGAGAACTTTACGCACGTGGCGTTGATCATGCTTATTTACTATCAGATCGTAAATTTGCAGGTTCAGATACATGGGCAACTTCAAGAATTTTATCAACATTTATTAAAACTCTTGATTATGATTTAATCATTGCCGGTTATCAAGCAATTGATGGCGATACAGCTCAAGTAGGGCCACAAATTGCTGAATTCCTTGATTTACCACAAGTAACTCACGTATCAAGAATTGTTAAAGCAACTAAAAAGGAAATTGTTGTTGAAAAATCATTTGAAAATGACATTTATACATTATCAGCAGAATTACCAGCACTTATTACAACTACTAGCACAATGAATGAACCAAGATATATGAGTGCATATTTCATTTGGACATGTTTCGACAAACCATTTGATACAGTTGTATTTGATGATTTAGGTATTGATCAACAAACTATTGGGTTAAATGGTTCCCCAACAAGAGTTAAAAAAACTTATACAAAACCAGTTATGCAAAAAGCACCAAAAGAAGTCATGGAACCAGAAGCTGCTGCTAAAAAAATTGCACAACTCATCTATCCATACATGGAGGTATCAAATTCATGAGAACACTTGCAGTATTTATCGAACAACGTAACGAAAATGTATGTCCTGTAGGATTAGAACTTCTTAGTGAAGTATCAAGATTATTAGATCATCGTGTTCATATTGTAGCTGTATATCCAGCTGGAAAAATTAAAGATGAAGATCTTAAAACAATTTCAAAATGTGGAGCACACGAAATTATTACAGTAGAAGATGAAAGATTATTAGTTTATGATACAACATATTATGCTGATGCTTTAGATCAAGTAATTAAAGCTAATGATTTTGATGTATTACTATTAGGATCTACACTACTTGGTAGAGATTTAGGACCAAGATTATCAGCAAGATTAGGCACTGGACTTACAGCTGATGCTACAATTCTTGAATTTGAAGAATCAGAAGAACGTCTTGATTTATATGCAACAAGACCAGCATTAGGTGGAAACTTATTTGCAACTATTATGTGTCCTAACACAAAACCACAAATGGCAACTGTTAGACCAGGCGTATTTAGTATTGCAGTTGATGAAAAAAATGTTGCTGAAATATCACCTTTTAAGGCTGAATTTAATCATAAATCTAAGGTTAAAGTAATCAATGTAAAAGCATCTGAAAGCAAGCATATAGATTTAACAAAAGCTAAACTTATTATTTCAGGTGGACGTGGTGTTGCAACAATGTTCCAAACATTAAAAGACATTGCAGAATTAACAGGTGGAGAAGTTGCTGCATCAAGAGCAGTTGTAGATTCTCAAATTCAACCTAGAGATCGTTTGGTTGGTCAAACCGGTTCAACAGTTAGACCAAGTGTTTATGTAGCTTCTGGTATTAGTGGAGCTATTCAACATATCGCAGGTATGGATAAATCTGAATTAATTATAGCAGTAAACACTGATCCAAATGCTTTAATATTTAATATAGCAGATGTATCAATTATTGCAGATGCAAACAAGGTTTTACCTCTATTAAAAGAAGAAGTAAAACGTATTAGAGAACTCCATAATTAATTGTTAATATATCTATTCTTTTTCCCTAAAAAAGGCAAACTTATTGCCTTTTTTTGTTTCTATATATTTTCTTTGTAAAATATGTAACCGTTTTATTGACAACCGCTTTACTATGTGTTAATATAATATTGTAATACTGAATAAATATTCATGCTAATTAAATAGAGTATATTTATATGTAACAGCCTTATTAAAACATCTATGGCTGTTTAAATGTGCTTATAATTATTTTTTTGAATATTATGTAACCGCTTTTAAAAAAAGGAGATTTTTTATGAAAAGAGTTTTTATTGTTGGAGCAAAACGTAGTGCAGTCGGTTCATTCTTAGGCTCACTTAATGGCGTACATCCAAATGATTTTGGATCACAAGTTTTAAAGGAAGTATTAAAAGAATCAAAAGTTCCATTAGATTCAATTAATGAAGTCTTAATTGGTAATGTGTTATCTGCTGGTTTAGGACAAGGTATTGCTAGACAAATATCAATTAATTCAGGTATTTCTACTACAATCCCAGCTTATAGCATTAACATGGTATGTGGCAGTGGCATGAAAACAGTTATGAATGCATATACAAACATTGCTTTAGGTATTCATGAAATTTCTGTTGCTGGTGGCGTGGAATCTATGAGTAATGCACCTTATTTAGTACCAGGTAAAACAAGATCTGGTGTTAAAATGGGAAATCTAGAAATGATTGATCATATGATTTATGATTCATTATTTGATTCATTCAATCAATATCATATGGGCATCACTGCTGAAAATATTGCAGAACGCTATAACATTACTAGAGAACAACAAGATGAATTTTCTATTGAATCTCAACGCCGTGCTGTTAAAGCACAAGATAGTGGCAGATTTAAAGATGAAATTGTACCTATAGTAATTAAGACTAGAAAAGGTGAAGTTATATTTGATCAAGATGAATTCATCAATCATAATACATCTTTAGAAAAACTAGCAAAATTAAAACCAGCCTTTAAAAAAGATGGTACAGTAACTGCAGGTAGTTCATCAGGCATTAATGATGGTGCAAGTTTTACAATTTTAGCAAGTGAAGATGCTGTTAAAAAATATCATTTAACTCCTTTATTTGAAGTTATTGGTGTTGGACAAGGTGGCGTTGATCCATCTGTTATGGGTTTAGGACCTACACCAGCAATCAAGCAAGCATTAGCATTTGCAAATTTAGATCTTAATGATATGGAATTGATTGAATTAAATGAAGCGTTTGCTGCACAATCACTTGGTGTCATTAAAGAATTAACTGATGCTTTTGATATCACAAAAGAACAAATCTTAGAAAAATGTAATGTCAACGGTGGCGCAATTGCAATTGGCCATCCAGTTGGAGCAAGTGGTAATAGAATCATTGTTACATTAATTTATGAAATGTTAAAACGTGATGCAAAACTCGGTTTAGCAAGTTTATGTATTGGCGGCGGTATGGGTACTGCTGTAGTGTTAAAAAAAGTTAATTAATATAAAATAAAAATAAAGGAGAAAATATCGTGAGTAGATTACAAGACAAAGTCGCTGTCGTTACAGGCGGTGCAAGAGGTTTAGGTCAAGCAATGGCTGAAGTCTTTGCAAAAGAAGGCGCAAAAGTAGTTGCTGTTGACATGGTTGATTTATCATATGAAGCTAAAAATGTCGAAGGTTATAAATTAAATATTACAGATGTTGAAGCTGTTCAAAAATTTTATGATTGGATTATAGGAAAATATGGCAAAGTTGATATTTTAGTTAACAATGCTGGTATTACTAGAGATTCAATGACACGTAAAATGACAGATGATCAATGGAATTTAGTTATTGATGTTAACCTTAAAGGCGTATTTAATATGGTACGTTTATTTGGTCCACAAATGGAAAATAATAATTATGGTTCAATTGTTAACATTAGTTCAGTTGTTGGTGTTTATGGTAACATTGGACAAGCAAACTATTCAGCAACTAAAGCTGGTATCATGGGTTTAACTATGACATGGGCTAAAGAATTTGCTAGAAAAGGCGCTAACGTTAGAGTTAATGCAATTGCTCCAGGTTACACAATGACAGATATGTTAAAAACTGTCCCTCAAGATCTTTTAGACCAATTTGCAGCATTAACTATGTTGAAACGTTTAGGTCAACCATTTGAAATTGCTAATGCAGCATTATTCTTAGCTTCAGACGAAGCATCATATGTTACAGGACAAGTTATTAGCGTTAATGGTGGAATGAGACTATGATTCAATATCCAGTTCAATTTTTAAATCTTGAAAATGGCGAAACAATAGCTTATAGAAAATCTGGTAATAAAGGTGACATCATCATCTTAGTCCATGGAAATATGAGTTCATCTGTTCACTTTCAAGTTGTTATGGAACAACTCGAAAACGAATATCAAGTTTATGCTTTAGATTTAAGAGGTTTTGGTGATTCAAGTTATACTAAACCCCTTAATTCACTTCATGATTTTGCTGTTGATGTTGAACTATTCATCAATTTATTGAATTTGGATAATTTTAATCTTCTTGGCTGGTCAACAGGAGGCGGTATTGTTTTAGAAGTTGCTGCCGACTTTAAAAACAGAGTTAAAAAAGTGTTTTTACTAGACTCAGTAGGTATCAAAGGATATCCAATGTTTAGAAAAGATGAAAAAGGTCAACCAATATTAACTGAAAAAATATTTTCAAAAGAAGACATCGCAGCAGATCCAGTACAAGTGGCACCTGTGCTTGAAGCATACAGAACAAATAATAGAGCAATGTTAAGAGCGATATGGAATGCTTTAATTTATAATCAAAAGCAACCATCTCCAAAAGATTATGAAATTTATTTAGATGCAATATTCAAGCAAAGAAATTTAGTTGATGTCGACTATTCACTTGTACATTTTAATATGACACATGATTCAAATGGTGTTGAACCAGGCGATGGTCGTATGGATCTAATTACAGCACCCATTGTCATTTTACATGGCGTAAGAGACATGGTCGTGCCTATTAGTTTTGCTGAAGAAATGAAAAATTATTTCAAAGATAAAGCAACACTTATCAAATTTGAAGAAGCCGGGCATTCAGTTGTTACTGATAACCTCGACTTGTTCATACAAACTTTAAAAAAACATTTATAATTAACAAAATTATAGGAAAGAAGGTCCAACATGGAAAAAGTAAATGTTGGTATAGTTGGTACAGGTATTTATTTACCTAAAGGACGCATGACTGCTAAACAAATTAGTGATAGCACAAATGGCGTTTGGTCAGAAGAAGCAATTAGAGAAAAAATTGGTATTATTGAAAAAGTTGTACCAGTTAAATTACCAGAAGATGGATCACAAGAAATGGGTGCTTTAGCTGCATTAGATGCTTTAAAGAACACAGGTCTCGATCCAAAAGAAATTGATGTTGTCTTAAGTGTTACAGAAGAATGGAAAGAATATCCATTAACAACTTCTGCATTATACATTCAAGACCGTATTGGTGCTGTTAATGCTTGGGGTATAGATGTACAAAACCGTTGCTGTACAACCGTTTCAGCAATGAAAATGGCTAAAGATATGTTAATTGCAGATGATGAAATTAATGTAGTTATGGTCGTTGGTGGTTACCGTAATGGCGATTTTGTGGATTATACTGACAAGGATATGTCAATGATGTTTGACCTAGGTGCAGCTGGTGGAGCTATTATTCTTAAAAAGAATTATGGCAAAAACTTACTGTTAGGCTCACATATGATGGCTGATGGTTCATTATCAAGAACTGCTGGAGTTGAAATCGGTGGTCAATGCAATCCAATCACAGCTGAAAATTTAGAAGAATCTAGAAAATCATTAAGATTACTAGATGCTGATCGTATGAAAGCACGTCTAAAAGAAGTATCAATGAAAAATTGGTATAACTGTATTGATCAATCATTGAAAAAATCTGGTTATGAAAGAAAAGATATCGGATATCTTGCTATTCTTCATATGAAACGTTCTGGACATTTAGCAATGTTACAAGAATTAGGATTAAAAGAAAATCAATCAATCTATTTGGAAAATTATGGTCATATTGGTCAAATTGATCAAATATTATCACTCCATTTAGCCCTACAATCAGGACAAGTTAAAG
>JBAYAP010000028.1:0-11635 GCA_041669715.1 Acholeplasmataceae bacterium | reverse complement strand
TATCTTTTGACAAAGATTAGTATGACAACTTATGATATTTTAGTTGGCTTAAATGAAATGGATAAAATTGAATCTCATATTTTAGATTTTTATGCTTATCGTAAAATTTTTATTGTAACTGACAATCGTATTTATTTGCATTATAAAGCAAAAATAGCAAATTGGTTTAATGCATTTGAATATGAACTTGTAATTATTGATGAAGGGGAACAATCAAAGTCTTATGAAGTATATTTAAAAACAATAGATACTTTGATACAAAAAGGTATGAAAAGAGGACATTTGTTAATTGCATTTGGTGGTGGTGTTGTTGGTGATTTGACAGGTTTTGTTGCTTCAACGTTATATCGCGGTGTACCATTTATGCAAATACCAACTTCCTTACTTGCCATGGTTGATAGTAGTATTGGTGGAAAAGTTGGGATTGATCTTGATTTAGGTAAAAACCTTATTGGTTCATTTTACCAACCTAAAAAAGTTGTTATTGATCCGAATTTTTTATTAACATTATCAGATGAAGAGTATCATAATGGTATGGCTGAAATGATTAAAGCAGGATTGATTGGAGACCCTGATTTATATACTTATTTTATACATCATGACCGCATTACAAAAGCTGAAATTATTCAAGCTATTGAAGTGAAAAAACAAGTGGTTTTATTAGATCCTTTTGATCTTAAAGAACGTATGTTTTTAAATTTTGGACATTCTTATGGACATGCAATTGAAAAAAAGACTGGGTATAAAATGTATAAACATGGTCAAGCAATTAGTTATGGGATGTTAATTGCTTTAGAAATAGGTATTGATTTTGGAGTTACACCTTCATATTTATATGATGAAGTAAAAAATATTTTATTAAAAAATAAATTAGTAAAAGAACCGTTATTAAGAAAAGAAGACTTTAGAGATGAATTAAAGTATGACAAAAAAAATTTGGCCGATGGATATCATTTTGTTTTAATTGAAGATATAGGTAAGCCAATTATTAAAAAAATTAAGATTGGATGATCATTATGGATGTAAGAATAAAACCTAGTAATTTAAGCGGTGAAATTGCAATTATATCATCTAAGTCTTTATCTCATCGATATGTAATTGCTGCAGCACTTTCTAATCAAGACAGTATAGTAAAAAATGTTTTAGAGTCTAATGATTTACAAGCAACAAAAGCCGCTTTAAATGTTATAGGTGCAAAATTTGAGGGCGATAAGATAATGCCTGCAAATTTTAAACTAATTGCAAATACTATTAATGTTAATGAATCTGGTTCTACATTGAGATTTATGATTCCAATTTATATGTTACAAAACGAAGAAATAACAATTGATGGAACGAATCGCTTGGTGGATCGGCCTTTAGATGTTTATGATGAGATATTTAAAGATAAGCAAGTTATATTTAAGCATTTAAACCCAAGTCATCAGCTACCTGTATTAGTACAAGGCAAAATTAAAGGTGGGTATTTTCCATTAAGAGGAGATGTGAGTTCTCAATTTATTAGTGGATTGCTTTTTGCATTACCACTTTTATCAAGGGATTCAGTTATCGAACTTTTATCACCGTTAGAATCTAAAGGTTATGTAGATTTAACTTTAGATGTCTTAAAAAAATATGGGATCCATATTTTGCATGTTGATCAATATCTTTATATTAAAGGTAGTCAAAAATATCAAGCAAAAGATTTTGTTGTTGAAGGCGATTTTTCGCAATCAGTTTTTTGGATTGCTGCAGGATTATTTGGAAATCAACCAATATATTTAAAAAATTTAAACAATGACAGTTTACAAGGTGATAAAAAAATTATTGAAATCATTCAACAAATGGGTGGGGATATTATATATAATGAAGGTGTTTATAAAGTATTGCCTTCATTGACAAAAGGAATTATTATTGATTTAGCACAAATCCCGGATTTGGGGCCTATGCTTATGGGGATTGCTGCATTAAGCCAAGGAACGACAACATTTATACACTTCGAAAGACTTAGAATTAAAGAATCTGATCGTGTTGAGGCGATGAAGGATGTTTTAAGTAAATTTGGTGTTGATATGAAAATTTATAAAGATAAAATTGAAATTATAGGAAAAAAGGTATTAAAAGGCAATGTGATAATTGATACATTTAATGATCACCGAATTGCTATGGCAGCATCTATATTAGCAATTAAAGCTGATGGGGATGTCTTAATAAGACAAGCAGAGTGTGTTCAAAAATCTTATCCTACATTTTTTAATGAATATCAAAAATTAGGTGGTGACATTTATGAAGTTAGATGAATTAAGATTACAAATTAATCGTATTGATGAAGACATGTTAAAACTTTTTGAAAAACGCATGCATGTTGCAAAACAAATTGGTGAATATAAAAAAGAACAACAACTACCTGTATTTGATGAAGAAAGAGAAAAAACGTTATTAAAAATGATGAAAGATAAAATAGAAGATAAAGACTTATCTGCATATTATGAATCATTTTTAATTTACTTAATGTCATTATCTAAGGATTATCAACATGAAGTATAATTTTGGATTAATTGGTCATCAAATTTCATATAGTATATCTCCAATAATTCATGAACAAGTTGCATTAGTATTACATAAAGATATTTCTTATAAATTATTTGATGTAGATAAAAAAGATTTAGCTTCTTTAATAATGAGAATGAAAAAAAACGAATTTCAAGGTTTTAATGTCACAAAACCATATAAAGAAGATTTATTAGACTATGTTGATGTATTTTCTGATGTAGCAAAAGAAATAAAAGCAGTAAATACTATCTATTATCAAAATAATAAAGTTTTTGCAGATAATACAGATGTTTTTGGATTTGCATATTTATTAGATTATTATCAAATTGATGTAAAAAGTAAGCGTATTTTAGTACTAGGTACCGGAGGGGCCTCTAAGGCAATTAGCTATGTTCTAAAACAAAGAGGAGCATATTATCATTATGCATCTAGAGATGCATTGAAATCCATGGATCAAAAAGTTATTTCATATAAAAATATAAACCCTAATGATTATGATATTTATATTAATGCAACCCCTATAGGTAATTATCCAAACGTTAATGAATGTATATTAAAAAAATCGCAAGTTACAAATCAAATAGTTATCGATTTAATTTATAGACCTAAAGTAACACAATTAATGACTTATGCAAAAAAAGCATATAATGGTTATATAATGTTACTTGCACAAGCAATTAAAAGCGATATGTTATGGTTAGGTGAAGATCTACCTATCCACGATATTTTAGATCAAATTAAGGAAGTGATTGATTATGAATAGTTATGGAACATTATTTAAAGTTACTTTATATGGAGAGTCTCATCAAGCAGCTATTGGTGTTATTGTTGATGGTGTTAAACCAGGAACAATGATTGATGAAACAAAAATTGCTGCTGATATGGAACTTAGAAAACCAAAAGTAATTGGGACAACACCTCGAAAAGAAGATGATCAAGTCATCATTACTTCGGGTGTATTTAATGGCATAGCTACGGGGTCACCCATACATTTAATGATTGAAAATAAAAACATAAAATCAAAAGATTATGAAAATTTAAAAACACAACCCAGACCAGGACATGCTGATTTTGTTGCTAATATTAAATATCAAGGTTTTCAAGATTTCAGGGGTGGTGGAAGATTTTCAGGACGACTTACAGCACCACTTGTTGCTGCTGGATCAATTGCTAAAATGATGTTACCTTTTGATTTTAGTTATGAATTGATTCAAATTGGCACATTAAAAGATATGAATTTAATTGATGAATATGTAAATACAATTATTCAAGAAGGTGAATCAGTCGGAGGCATTGTTCAATTAAAAGTTAAAAATGTTAACGTTGGATTAGGTGAACCATTCTTTGAAAAATTGGATGCTGAAATCGCAAAAATGATGTTTAGTATACCGGCAGTTAAAGGCGTTGAATTTGGTATTGGATTTGAAGGTGTTACGCTAAAAGGATCAAGTTTTAATGATATTATTATTGATCAAGATGGCCATACAAAAACTAATCATAGCGGTGGTATTACGGGTGGTATTTCGAATGGTAATGATATTGAATTTAAAGTATTTGTTAAACCAACATCAAGCATTCAAAAATCACAAAATACTTTTAATTTTGAATCTAAAGAAATTACTGAATTAAAAATAGGGGGAAGACATGATGTGGCAATCGTTAGAAGAATTGGCATTGTATTAGAAAATGCACTTGCGATTGTGATGGCAGACGCTTATCTAAAATCAAAAATTTATCAATAAAACAAAAAAATCTAGAAATTCTTTTTGAATAAGTCTAGATTTTTTTATTTTCAAAATATTGTAAACGTTATCATCTTATAAAAAAAGCAAAAAACTTGACAATATCATATTTATATAATTAATAATATGATATAATTTAATTAATAAATAACGACTCTATTAAAGGAGATACAAATGAATACAAGAGAAAAATTTTCTGAAGAGAAACTCGATTTTTTTCGTACAAAAATGGATGAAAACATGTTGAAACCAGGCCCTTTAATGCCAACTTTACACGATGCTCAACATATTTTTGGATATATTCCATTAGAAATACAAAAAATTATTAGTGAAAAACTAGGTATTAGTGTTGCTAAAATTAATGGTGTAGTAACATTTTATAGTAATTTTTCAATTGAACCAAAAGGAAAACATGAAATACATGTTTGTTTAGGTACAGCATGTTATGTACGTGGGTCAAAAACTATCATGGAAGCATTAGAAAATCATTATCATATTAAAGACGGGGAAACGACAAAAGATGGTGAGATAACTTTATGCTCAACAAGATGTATTGGCGCATGTGGATTAGCACCTGTATTTTCTGTAGATGGTCATATATATGGTACAGCAAATATAGTTAAGACTAACGAAGTTATAAAGGCTCTTGAGGATAAAGAAAATGAAGATTCTTGAGATTATTGATAAATATCATTGTTATGTATATAATCCTCATTCAATTAAGGAAAATATAGAAATTCAATATGGATTTTGTTCTGATCTTATGAGTGATGCACTCATCATTATGAATAGTGTTAAAGATGACGATATTTTAGATCACACCATATTAATTACGGGTCTTGTTACGCAACAATCCATACGAACAGCTGAAATGTTAGATGTTAATGTGGTTTTAATTGTACGAGGCAAAACACCTTCATCTAAAGTTATTGATCTTGCAAATGAATTAAACATTATTTTATTAAAAACAGATTATACAATGTTTAATACGAGTGGAATGATGTATAAAGATGGTATTAAAGGCATATCATATAACGAGCAATGGTAAAACAAGAACATCAAATTATTGCTCGTAATTATGAATTGGCTGGCAGAGCATCTTCAAAACTTAAACGATATTTAAAAGAACTTAATATAGATAAACATCTTATGAAACGTATTTGTTCAGCATCCTATGAAGCAGAAATCAATGTAGTGATTCATTCAGTTGGCGGATACGTTATTTTTGAATTTCATGACACTTATATTGAATTGAATTTTTACGATGATGGTCCCGGTATTTTAGATATAAATTTAGCAATGACCGAAGGATATTCAACAGCATCAGAGAATGCACAGCATAATGGATTTGGTGCAGGTATGGGATTATCAAATATAAAGAATTGTTCAGATGAGATGATTTTAACTTCATCAATTGACGGGACACATCTAAAAATCATCTTTTTTTTGGGTGAAAATCATGCATAAAATCAAAGAACTGATTATATCAGATAAATATAAAGTCATTACAAATGAGCATACATTAGAAAATACATTTAATGTTGTATATTGTTGTGACCTATTAAGTGCAGTAATAAAACATGGAAGTAAGAATCCCATATTAATTACGCAAATTAATTCAATAACGACTATTGGTGTTGCAACAATGCTAGATTTACCTGCAGTAATTTTAACAGAAGGTAAAATTTTTGGTATGGAGATGATTGAAAAAGCAAATGTGGAAGGATTGGCAATAATTTATACTGAGTTAACATCTGCTGAAACTATTCTTGATTTAAAGGCTAGGGGTATTTTATGAGATGTTATTATGATCTTCATATACATAGTGTGTTATCACCATGTGCAGATGTTCTGATGACACCAAATAATATATTTAATATGGCAATGTTGAAAAAATTAGATATTATTTCTGTAACTGATCATAATAGTTTAAAACAGCTTGAAGTATGCCAAGAATTATCAAAAAGCTATGATTTTCTTTTTGTTCCAGGTGTAGAAGTTACTGTGAGTGAAGGTTTTGATGTCCTTATTTATTTTAAAAATATTGAAGATGCGTTGGCATTTGATTTATATTTAGAAAAATATTTACCAAAAAAAACAGTTGATAAAAATATATATAATGAACAAACAATTTGTGATATTTATGATCAAATGATTAAAACTTATCCTTATTTATTATCCCAAAGATTAAACCTTTCGTTTAATAAACTATTTAAAAAAATTAATCAATTTGAACATGTAATATTTTTTGCACATGTAGATAGATACAAAGAACTTATTAAATCATGGATTGAAAAATATCCTAATTTAGGCGTTGAATATAAAAAGCATATCTTATATAAAGACAAGACGTATCTTATTAATTCTGATAGTCATCAAATTACTGATATTTTAGAAAGAAACGAAAATAATTATATTGAATTAAAGACATTATCAATAGATTGTTTTTTTAGGTATTTTAATCATGGATGATTTTACAACATATATATTTGATGTATCTTTAAATGCAATAAACGCTCATTCTAAATACTTAAAGATTATTGTCAATAAAAATAATTTATATCATCTTTATTTAATTGATCATGGTTGTGGTATGACAAAAAAAGAATTAGCTCAAATTGAATCACCGTTTTATACGACTAGAACTACAAGAAATGTTGGATTGGGTTTAGCTTTAATGACTTTACTTAGTGATCAGACAACAGGATCACATATATTTAAATCAATTAAACATATCGGTTCTAATATTCATTTTATATTTGATTATCATCATATAGATTTTCCTACTGAAGGAGATTATGGACTTTTAATTGCCGATTTGATGGCAAATCAAACATTAAAAAAACTTATATTTGTTTATAAGAATCATCATCGAAAGTTTAAAATCATTTTAAAAACAAAAAATCAGTTTTCAAGAAAAAAACTTATTGAAAACATTAATACAGAAATTAAGAGAGTTGAGGGATAGCAATGAAATCTTTAGAAGAATTAAAGAAATTAAGAGAAGCATCAATAAAAAAAATGACAATGCGCTATACAAAAGATGGTTTTAGAATTCAAGTGGGTATGGGAACTTGTGGTATTGCATCTGGTGCACGACCTATTCTGAATGAATTTTTAGAACAAATGGAAAACCATGAATTAAAAAATGTAACCATTACTCAAGTAGGATGCATGGGAGAATGTACTTATGAACCAATGGCTGAAATTATTGACGCTTCCGGTCAGTCTTATATCTATTGCTCATTAACGATACCTATGGTTCGTGAAATTGTTGAAAAACATATCATTGGACATCAGCCAGTGACAAGATATTTATTATCATCAAGAAAGGCGGCAGCTGCATGCTAGAACGTATACAATTACTTATTTGTGGTGGTACAGGATGCATGAGTTCGCATTCTAAAGATATTAAAGATGCATTTGAAAAAACTTTAAAATCTATGGGTATTAAAGAAGAAATCAATATTGTGCTAACAGGATGTTTTGGTTTATGTGAAAGAGGGCCTATTGTTATTGTTTATCCTGATGAAACATTTTATGCTCATGTTAAAGTTGAAGATGTTGAAGAAATTTGTGAAGAACATTTATTGAAAGGCAGATGTGTTAAAAGATTATTAGTTAATAATAGCGATGACAGACAAAAATTAGGTCATATGAGTGAACTTAAATTTTATGCCAAACAAAAACGTATTGCACTTAGAAATTGTGGAAATATTAATCCTTTGGATATTGATGAATATATTGCAAAAGATGGTTATCGAGCATTAGGTGAAATATTAGAAAATAAAACTTCAGATGAAGTTATTGATGAAATGATTAAATCAGGATTACGAGGCCGTGGTGGTGGAGGCTTTCCAACTGGCTTAAAATGGCAATTTGCTAAACGTGCTATATCTGATCAAAAATATGTGATTTGCAACGCTGATGAAGGTGATCCGGGCGCATTTATGGATCGTGCTGTTTTAGAAGGTGATCCACATTCAGTTTTAGAAGCTATGGCAATTTGTGGATATGCAATAGGATCAAATCAAGGATATATCTATGTTAGAGCTGAATATCCTGTTGCTGTTGAAAGATTAAATTTTGCTATTGAACAAGCAAAATCTTATGGTTTATTAGGTCAAAATATTTTTGGTTCAAACTTTTCTTTTGATATTGAAATTAGACTTGGTGCAGGGGCATTTGTCTGTGGGGAAGAAACTGCACTTATTCAATCAATTGAAGGATTTAGAGGTATGCCTAAACTTAAACCTCCTTTTCCAGCAATTAAAGGTTTATGGGGTAAAACAACAAATGTAAATAATGTTGAAACGCTCGCAAATATTCCAGTTATATTTTTAAAAGGTGCTGATTGGTTTAGAACTATAGGTACAAAAGCTTCAAGTGGTACCAAAGTATTTGCTTTAGGTGGAAAAATAAATAATACTGGTTTAGTAGAAGTTCCTATAGGAACAACTTTACGAGAAGTAATTTATGATATTGGGGGAGGTATACCTAATAAACGAAAATTTAAAGCTGTTCAAACAGGTGGGCCTTCTGGTGGATGTATTACAGAAAAAGATTTAGATACACCTATTGATTATGAAAATTTATTAAATTTAGGATCTATGATGGGTTCTGGTGGCATGATTATTATGGATGAAGATAATTGTATGGTCGATGTTGCTAGATTTTATTTAGATTTTACTGTTGATGAATCGTGCGGTAAATGTACACCATGTCGTGAAGGTACAAAGCAAATGCTAGAAATATTAAATCGTATTTGTGAAGGTAAAGGCACTATGGAAGATTTAGATGAATTACAAAAGTTAGGTGAAATGATTCAAAAAACATCTTTATGTGGTTTAGGTCAAACTGCACCTAATCCAGTATTATCTACGTTAAAACATTTTAGATCAGAATATGAAGCACATGTGATAGACCACGTTTGCCCAGCAGGTGTTTGTCGGAATTTAACTAATTTTGTGATTAATGATAATTGTATTGGTTGTACAAAATGTGCTAAAAATTGCCCAGTTAATGCAATTTCAGGCCTTCCTAAACAAATTCATACAATTGATTTAGATTTATGCATACGTTGTGGTGCATGTAAAAAAGCATGCCCAGTTGGTGCAATTACTAGTGAGCCACAACATCAAGGAGCAAACATATGAGCAAACAAATAACAATTTATATAAATGATAAAGAAATTGTAGCAAATGAAGGTCAAACTATTTTACAAGCTGCACAAGAACAAGGTATATATATACCTCGCCTATGTTTTTTAAAAGATATTCATGAAGAAGGAAACTGCCGTATTTGTTCAGTAAAAGTTGATGGACAAAAAAACTTAAAACCTGCTTGTAGAACACAAATAGCACAAGGTATGAAAATCATAACCAATGATCAAGATGTCTATGATTATGTTTCAATGAATTTAGAATTACTAGCAAAAAGACATCATTTTGAATGTTTTAAATGTTCAAGAGAAGATAATTGTGAATTCCTTGATTTATTAAGAAGATATTCAATTGACAATGAATTTTCAAGAATGTATGGCTTTAATCCAGAAGACTATTACTTTTCAGATTCTTCAGGTGTTATTGTTTTTGATAGCAGTAAATGTATTTTATGTGGACGTTGTGTCTCTGCTTGTGAAAAGCAATCAGGGTTAGGAATTATTCATTTTAATGAACGTGGATCACATACTTATGTTGGTCCAGCACAATTTCATCCAATTGAAGATTCAGGTTGTATATATTGTGGGAAATGTATACAAGCTTGTCCAACAGGCGCGATAAGAGAAAAAGATGATATTAAAAATGTTGAAAGAGCGTTAAGAGATAAATCTAAAAAAGTTGTTGTTCAAGTTGCACCATCTGTACGTGCAGCTCTTGGAGAACCTTTTGGCTTACCTATAGGTACAAATGTTGAAGGACAAATGTTTACAGCTCTTAAACTTATGGGTTTTGATGAAATTATTGATACAAACTTTACTGCTGATTTAACTATTATGGAAGAGGGGACTGAATTTATTAGTCGTTTAAATGGACAAGGAAAACTTCCATTATTTACTTCATGCTCTCCTGGATGGATAAACCTATTAGAATTATATTATCCAGAATTTATTGAAAATGTATCTTCATGTAAGTCACCACAACAAATGGCAGGGGCATTAATTAAAACTTATTATGCTGAAAAAATGAATGTAAAACCTGAAGATATTGTTTCAGTATCAATTATGCCTTGTATTGCCAAAAAAGCAGAAGCTAGAAGAGACGATATGGGTAGAGATGGATATAAAGATGTAGATTTTGTATTAACAACAAGAGAATTTTCAAGACTTATTAAAAGACATGATTTAGATTTAAAGAATTTAGAATCATCTAATCCATATGGTATGCTTGCAAGTTATACAGGTGCTGGTGCAATTTTTGGGGCGACAGGTGGTGTAATGGAAGCAGCACTTCGAACAGTTTCTGAAATATTAGAAGAAAAACCAACGCCTATTGATTTTACTGAAGTTAGAGGAAATAAAGATATTAAAGAAGCTACAATTAAAATCAAAGGTCAAGATATTAAAATTGCTGTTGTTCATGGTGGAATAGCAATTAAAGCATTTTTAGATAAATTAAAAACAACACATGAAACATATCATTTTGTAGAATTTATGGGTTGTACGGGTGGATGTATTAATGGTGGTGGACAACCAATAGTACCTGCAAGAATCATTGAAAAAGTTGATGTAAGAGCATTAAGAGCAGCTGTTTTATATGATATTGATTCTAGTCATACAATTAGAAAATCACATGAAAATCCATTTATTCAACAATTATATAAGGATTTTTTAGGTAAACCAAATAGTCATAAAGCACATGAATTATTACATACATCATATCAAAAGCGAGAACCATATCATGATATATAAAAAAATAATTTGTTTATGTTTAATTTTATTTATCTTTTTAGGAGTAAACGGTTGTTCAAAAGAAAATATTACTGTTATTGCTCCAAGTGGTACACCAGCATATGCAACAATTTTTATGCAAGACTATGATATTGATGTTGTTTTAGGATCAGATCCTTTAGTTGCTGCTTTTGGTGCTAAGGATTATGATGTCATCATTGCACCGACAAATTTAGGGGCTAAGTTTTATTTGAGTTCACAAACATATCAATGTCTTGCTACTATTGTTTGGGGCAACTTATTTTTGGTAAGCCAATCAGATATAACTTTTGATGCATTAGAAAATTTAGATATTACAGCATTTGGCCAAAATCAGACACCAGACATTATTTTAAATTATATTTTAAATGATCAAAATATCCATACAAATATATCATATTTAGCAAGTGCTTCAGAAGTTTTATCAATGTTT
>JBAYAP010000027.1:0-11687 GCA_041669715.1 Acholeplasmataceae bacterium | reverse complement strand
GCTTTTGCTTGTTGCGCTTTTTGAGTTTCTAATGTAGTTCTTGTTTGTGCTTTTAATTCATCAACAGTTTTTACATTTTCTTTTTCAAGACTTAAAACAAATTCATCATTTAATTCAGGTTCTTGTTTAACTTTAACTTCATGTAATTTAACTTTAAAGATTGCATCTTTTCCAGCTAAATCTGCTGATTGATAAGCTTCAGGGAATTTAACTTCTAAATCTTTTTCATCGCCAGCTTTTAAACCAATCATTTGTTCTTCAAAACCGGGAATAAATGAATTAGAACCAATTTCTAATTGATAGTTTTCTGATTTACCACCTTCGAAAGGCACACCATCAACAAATCCTTCAAAATCAAAAATTGCAGTATCGCCTGATTCAATTGCTTTATCAGCAACCACTAATGATCCTTTTTCTTCAAGCGTTTTTTTAATATCATTTTCGACTTCTTCATCAGTAACTTCAAAATTAACTTTGCTTACTTCAACTTCTTTATATTGTCCTAAAGTCACTTCTGGTTTCATTTCAAATATTAAATTTACATTAAATGCTTCTTCTCTTGAGATTTTAGCAAAATCCACATCAATTTGTGGTTCACCAATAACACCATATTCTGGATGTTGTTGAATTTCATAATATTTATGATTTAAAGCATGATTGATTGCTTCTTCATAAAGTGATTCAACGCCATATTTAGATTCAAATACATTTCTAGGCACATGACCTTTTCTAAAACCTTTAATTTCTAAATCTTCTTGAACATGTTCAAAAGCATGTTCTAATGCATGTTCAAACTCTTGTGGTGAAATTTCAAATGTAAATTTACCACGATTGTCTTCAATTTTTTCAAATTTCATAATGATTTACTCCTAATCTCGATTTATTTAACCTTTTTAATTATAGCATATTTGCTTTAAAAATAAACTATTTTGCTTTAAAAATAGAATTCTATGCAATATTCTTTGATAATTAAAACTATTATGTGAAATATTATAATTTTTTTACTAAATCATCATGAAAATATCCCGTTTTCAAATCAAAATGATATATTGCTTAAATTTTAAATGGTTGTTTAGTTTTTTTTATTATACAATAATATTAATAGTGGAGGTTACAAAATGATATTTATCAAAGAAGTTAAAAGCAAAATAGACGCATGGCGTTTTACAGAATTTCCTAATAGATTATATAAAAATGTTGATATGTTTGTTCCAGCACTTTCAATGGATGAAAGAAATGTGTTTAATAAAAAAACAAATCCTGTTCATGCTTATTGTGAAAGTATTCGCTTTCTAGCATATAGAGATGGGAAAATTGTTGGTCGTATTGCAGGCATTATTAATCATTCATGGAATGAAGCATTTAAACGTAAAACAGGTCGTTTTACAAGAATTGACATGATTGATGATATTGAAGTAACAAAAACTTTAATTCAAGCAGTTACTGATTGGGTTAAAGCTAAAGGTATGAATCAGTTAATTGGACCTATTGGTTTTACAGATTTAGATCGTGAAGGTATGCTCGTTGATGGCTTTGATCAACTCAATATGTTTATTACAATCTATAATCATCCTTATTATCATGAACATTTAGAAAAATTAGGATTTGTAAAAGATGTCGATTGGATTGAAAAATTAATTACTTGGCCTACTGAAGTTCCTGATAAAATAGCACGTGGTGCTACAATTGCTAGAGAACGTTATGGCTATAAACTCATTAAGGTAACAAAGAAAAAAGATATTTATAAATATATTTATGAAGCTTTTGATGTTTATAATCAAGCATTTATGGAATTATATGGCTTCTATCCTATTACAAATAAAGTCATGGATTATTATATTAAACAAGTCATTGCACTTATTCAATTAGATTGGTTATGGTTTGTTGCTGATAAAGATAATAAAATTACTGGATTTGCTGCTTTAATGCCAAGTTTGGCAAAAGTCAATAAAAAGAACAATGGTAAGGTATTACCATTTGGCATATTTAGAATACTTAGAAGTTTAAAAAAACATCATGAACTTATGGATTTTTATTTTGTTGCGATAGATCCAAGACACCAAAATCGTGGTATGATGGCATTATTTATGGAAGATGCGGTTAAAATGGGTCAAAAACATCATGTGAAACTTGCAGAAACCGGTCCTGAGTTGGAATTAAATTTTAATATTCAAAATCAATGGAAAGATTTTGAATTTGTTAATCATAAACGTAGACGTTGTTACATAAAAGAAATTTAAGAGGTTAATTACCTCTTTTTTTATGATAAAATATCATATATGTATATAAAAGGATAATCACATGAAAAAATTTCATTTAACTGACAAATATTGCTTAATTCATTTTGGTGCCACTTCTTGTGATACCGAAATTAAAATACTTTCTTCTAAAGGATTTATTTTTGTTTTAAGCCAATATATGAAAACACTTAGAAAAAATCAAGATATTTCAATTGAATCTTTTAAACATGCAACAACTTCTCAAATGATTGAAATCTATAAATTGTTAATGATTTGGGATTATAGCTATGTTTATAAACATTATCTTCATTTAAGACCAATCTTAGGCCAACGTGATGATTTATATCGCTTCACTGAAGATTTTTATAATTATTGGCGTAAGCTTGAGCGTATTGGCATATTGTCTGGTGATAAAAAACTTTCTAAAAGTTATTTATCAAGTACACTCATTTCTACTGCTGAAATATTTAATCTCACAGTTCTTCAACTTTATCGTACTATCACGCAAAATTTACTTGGTGATACATTTAACGTATATCGTCAGTTACCTGCTGGTATTAACGCGAACATTATGATTACCCCTTATAAATTTACAAATGATCCTGTATATGAAAAATTACAAGGCATTGGATTCATCCAAGAAATTCTAACAAGACCCCCATTTATGATTTATTCAAAATCTAATAAACGTGAAGGTCTCTTTGAAGAAATCGATCATAATATTTTAGACTCTTTATATATCAATAAAAATGAATTTGTTGCTTATCCAATATATGTCGGTAAACTTTTAGCATTTGTCTATATCCATATTGATTTTCTTCATCATGGGATTGCGTTAAGCAATTTATTTGAAACAGCAAGTGATCATGTCTATGAACA
Source organism: Acholeplasmataceae bacterium (assembly GCA_041669715.1). Taxonomy (GTDB): domain Bacteria; phylum Bacillota_I; class Bacilli_A; order Acholeplasmatales; family Acholeplasmataceae; genus WOFB19. Next base: position 8,568 of record JBAYAP010000027.1, on the reverse strand, counting down.
TCGAAAACCAGATTTAATCTATGTATATGGCATGAAAGAAACCGAAGGCGACCGGACATATTATAAAGATTTAAAAAATGATTACTATATTGGGTTTGTTTCTAGAGAAGATAAAAATGATTATTTTGGCTATATGAAAAAAATGCTGTTAACACTTCATAATGTTTACATGATTGATCATGGCTATTTACCTATTCATGGTTCTATGGTTAAAATTTTACTTAAATCTGGTGATGAAAAAAATATAGCTGTTATTGGTGATAGCGGTGCCGGTAAATCAGAAACACTTGAAGCACTTAGACACATTGGTGATGCATATATTAAAGATATGCGCGTTATATTTGACGATATGGGCATCTTTTACCTAAAAGATGAGCAAATATATGCCCAAGGCACTGAAATAGGCGCATTCGTCAGATTAGACGATTTAGATGCAGGTTATGCTTATCGTGAATTTGATCGTGCAATATTCTTAAATCCTGATCAAAGCAATGCTCGCTTAATTCTTCCTGTGGCATCTTATGCATTTATTACAGCTGATCATAAGCTCGATATGCTATTTTATGCAAACAACTATATTAAAACAAACGAAGGCTTAGAGTTTTTTGCAAATGTCGAAGAAGCTAAAGATGTATTTAGAGAAGGGATGAGAAAAGCTAAAGGTACCACCCAAGAAATAGGGCTTGTCAAAAGTTATTTTGCAAATCCTTTCGGTCCTGTACAACAAAAGGCAGAAACTGAAGTTTTATTAAATAAATATTTTAATAAATTATTTGAAAACAATGTACCTGTTGGTATTTTATATACACAACTCGCCGTTGATGGTGTTACCAGTGATGGCCCAATCATCGCATCAACTAAACTTTTAGAATTTCTACATAACAAATAAACAAAAAAACTTATCAAATCGATAAGTTTTTTTTATAAATGTGTATATAATTAAATAATCTCAATCGACTTTCAATCATTAAGGGGTGTACCCCTTATTTTTTTATAAGGTCTTTTTATGATATTTATGACATATCATTTATATTAAATATTTCAATTAAGATTGTGCTAAATCCAACACTTGAAGAACCTACAACTACTGATGCATCAACTTCAATATAGTTTGGAAGATCAAATGTTGTGATACTACCACCAAGTGCTGCTTCAACAGCGGCAGTTATACCATAACCTTGTCCAATATAATATAAAGTAGTTGCTGTTTGTGATGCTGTTAAGTTATAGAATGCTGCTATAGTTGATCCATTTGCAGCAGTTGTTGAATCAAGTCCATAAGTACTCATCAATTCACTAACCATAGTATAAAAGGCTGCTGTTTCAGATAAAGCACCTAATGGGAAACCATACATAGAATCAATAATTCTTGGATCACCACTATTTAAGAAATCATATGATCTTAAGACTTGCCATTGGTTAACGTCATCCGTAATAACTAAATTAATTTCTGAGCCTGTAAGAACACCAACTTTATGTACAGGATCACTATAAGTAACAGCTCCGCTTTGTGGTAATGATAAGAATATAAGATTCATCATTTCAGTATCTAGACCAGTAACTGGATTTTGAATAACTTTTGTTGTTGTCATATCGATACCATTAATATTTGATTCAATACCACTCTTAAGTGTAAGTGCAATAGCACTCATACCATATGCTTTAAACCAAGCTTCTTGACCGGAAATCCAGTTTTCAATTGCATTTGTTCTATCCATAATAAGTGCTGGTGTTGCATAACCATCACCACTATGTGTATCTTCAAAGTGAATAGCTGCGCCACCTGATGATTCAATTTGTGAATTTGTTAATACTAAGCCACTACCACCATTTAAATAGATACTATTTGCCCATGAATTATATATATGAACATATGATATATTTGTATATAATGGCTCTAATTCGCTATTTTGTCCAAATGCATTAAGTGTAAATGCAATCGTTGTTGAGCCCATATTCATATTATTAAAATTACCTTCACCACTTCTAATAACTACACCTAAATATCCACCAGAGTTTTCACTCATCAAGCGTTCTTCACTACTAATTTCAGTAGCTGTACCACCATAATTAACACTAGGTGTTGTTGTATTGCTAATAATCGTTAAATTATTCATAGAAAACTGATTATCATTAATATAATCATTATCAGCATTGCTATCATCACTAAAGACATAAGTTGCTGAATTTAGAACATTATAATAGAATATACCAATTTGAACATTAATAATATCAAAACTTTGTGAATACCCAATTGTTCCAGATCCACTATTGGCATTACTGATTGGTAAATCAGAACCATCAATGGTCATGTAATTACCTTCAATTTGTACTTGATCATCATTGACATTATTAGATATTCTTGAATAAACATTACCATATCCAGATGAATCACTTTCATGAGCATAAAGGTTAATTGGTGAACCATCAGCATTCTTTTGATTAGATAATAATTCGGCTTTTATATTTCTTAAGATATTAATTGTTGTTACATTTAAATTACTAAATAAAGATTTTAATTGTGCATTCGTAAAGGCATTATATCCATCATTAATTTCAACTAAGTAAGATAATGTATCAAAAGCCATCATTGTTGCTTGATATTGAGGTTCAACCTCAATCTTAAATTTCATACCAAGTGCAAGGGCAGTAAATTGCATATTGTTTTCATCATCGATGGCAACAAATGTTTCTAAATCGTTTTCTGCAATTTCTGTTAATGTAGCACCTTCAACAATATAGAATGTATAGTTTAAATCAACATCAGCTAAATCAACTCTTGATCCACTATTGTCAAGTAGACGAATATCTAAATAGAATGTATTTTGATTACCTACATAATAAGGTGAAAAATCAGTATTTAAGTAATTTGTAGTTGATGCGGATGTATTTGATAAATATGTTTGATAACTTGTATCATAACTAAATTGCATTAAATTTTGAACGACTAAACCTTCATATATTGTTGATGTCGTTGGTGTTGTTATTCTAAATTTAAATGAACCAGGTATGCTATTTGTTGTTAACACATTACCATTAGCAGATACATAAGTATCACCAAGTAAAATGTCAAATGTCGTTGTTGCAGAAAATTGATATTCTAAATCTGTATAGAATACATAACGTTTTGTGCCGTTGCCGTAATTTTCAATAATTAAATAATCATAAATAGCAACATCTTGTGGATCTGTATCATATATAGATTGAACTAAATAAAGATATGTTTCTGAAACTTCACTTCGATAAGATTCATTAGTTACACCTTTAGCAATAATTTCAATTTCATGAGTACCTGCTTCTAATAACATATTAAAGCGCAAGTAATCATCATCCGTTGTTAATATTGTAAGTGTGACTGTTGAACCATTTCTAACAAAACTTGAAGTGATATCATCAATAGTTATATCATTAATAATAAAGTAAAAATCTGTTGGATATGTTTCGACATCGTCAATCATCACTGGCGTAACATCAAATACTATTTGAATGGATTCATCATTTGATGAAACACTAATATCGGTTATTTCGGGTGCATCAAATTGTTGTAATTCATACCATTGTGCTTCAATAATAACAATTGTGTCTTCAAAATCACCATAGACTAAATCATTTTGTGTTAAATATATTTCTTCATTTAATGAATTTGTATACTTCCATCCATCAAAACGATAACCTTCTCTTGCTAAATTCCATAAAGGTGATGATGAACTTAAAAATTCTGTTAATGGATTAGATTCTGAATTTGTTGCAATAAAGATTGTAATATCATTATTTTTAAATATAATTGTTTGAACACTATTGCTATAAGAGATAGCTGCAACTTCTAAATTTTCTCTTAAAATAGTAAAGTTTGAACGTTCCCACTCTGTTGTATACCCTGTAATTGGAGTAGGTACTGGTACAGTATTAATTTCATCATCATAATAAACATAATATGGTGTTGATGTATAAATACTATCAACTACTTCAGTAAATGTAACAGTTACAGAAATACGATGATAAACAATATCAATTTGCGTATTTTCTAAAATTATAAATTGATAATCTTGATCATAAATATCTGTGCCATCATAAATGTATTTATAGAATTCATAACCTTCTATATCTCTATATGGAGTCATTTCATCACCATAAAATACATCATTAAAAGCAATATAATCTTCACTTGAATCTGAAGTTGATGTAGTGCCTGTAAATGATAATTGGTCACTAGCTATATCTTCTTGATCAAAATATGAAGTACCAAATACTGATAATCTTGATAATTCCCATTTAGCATAAATTGTCATATTTTGTGTTACTGCTTGATTGAAATCATAAGTATCAACAAAGTTTTCATCAGCATACCAACCCATGAAATCATAACCTTGTCTAACCGGTGTTTCTTCTGCTAAAAGTTCAAGATAATATACTATTCTTATATCGTGATTATCATCATATTGATAATCTAATGTCACTGTCATTGCTTTAGGTTCCCAATGGGCAAATAAATCAATATCATCTATTGAACCTATTGTGACTTCAGTGATTTGCGTACCACCAGTTTGACTATCGTACCATCCAACAAAATTATAGCCTTCACGATCACTTGGATCGTTTAATGTAAATGTTGGTGTTTCAATATTAAAGGTTGTAGGATTATCATGTGTCGTATCAAATAATTGACTATATGAAATATCATATGTGACAACTGACCAATGGGCATATAATGTCATATTACCAGTTGAACCTAAAACTATTTGTGTATATGCATTACCACCCGTTGACGCATCATACCAACCATCAAATGTATAACCTAATCTTGTGCTTGGATTACTAAGTGTAAAGCTTTGTGTTGTAATGTTATATGTTAGTGGATTTGTGTGTGTTGTTGTAAATAATTGTTCATAAGTCAACTCATATGTAACGACTTGCCATCTTGCATATAATGTAATATCACCATATGATCCTAAAGATATTTCATCAAAATTTAGGCCACCAACAGTTTGATTAAACCAACCCACAAAAGTATAACCTAATCTTGTGCTTGGATCACTTAATGTAAATGTAGTTGTTCCAATTGTATAATTTAGCGGATTTGAATGTGTTGTATCAAATAGATTTGAATATGTAATAGAGAACGTATCTACATGCCAAGCTGCATATATTGTTTGATCAGAAACTGGCATCACATCAAAGACATAAGCTACTGTTAATAAATCATCACTAAACCAGCCATCAAATATATAACCTACTTTTGTTGGATTTATTGGTTGAATAAGATCTGTACCTGGAGCTTGTGAAAGGGTTGTTTGACCAACACCATCATTTAAATCCATTGTTAACACAGCCCATTCTGTCCAAACAGCAGTTAAAGTCATATTGCTTGCAGGCATTAAGTTAAAGACATATATATTATCTGATTCATCTAACCAACCACCAAAACTAAAACCAGTTTTTATTGGCACTTCTGGTGCTTGTATTTGACTATGATAATTAGCTGTAATTAATGAGACATCACTGCCGCCATCTGAATCAAAAGTAATTGTATATGAATTAATTGTATAAGTAGCAGTAAAAACTAAGTCATTGCTTGGCATATTTGCAGGAACTATAATATCCCAGCCACTAAATGTATAACCTGTTTTTTCAGGATCACTTGGTGTAACAAAGCCACTTAAATCGGTATTGTAATCATAGGTATAAGAAGCTAATTCAGTGTTATTATCATCATTAAAAGTTAATTTATAACTATTAATTGACCAATGGGCATATAATGTTAAATCAGTTGCTAAGCCCTTGGTAATTGATTCATAAGCTTGACCATCAACTAAAGCATCATACCATCCAATAAATGTATAACCTACTCTTGCCGCAGGATCTGTTAAATTAAACGTTGCTGTATTTATATTATATACAGCTGGATTTGATTGCGAACTTTCAAATAAATTGTCATAAGTTAAAGTATATTCGATAAGTTGCCAATGCGCAGTTAATGTAATATTGCCATATGTACCTTGGGCAATTTCCGTAATTAATTGATCTGCTTTATACCATCCCATAAATGTATAACCTACACGGTTACTAGGATTATTTAATGTTGTTGTTGGTGTTTCAATATCATAGGTATTTATATTAACACTTGCTGTGCCATATAAGTCTGTATAACTAATTAAGTAAACAATGGGTGTCCATTGTGCTGTTACATCAATACTTGTTGTAAATTGATATAAAGTATCTTTATTAATTAATTGATTATCATCATTATACCAGCCATTAAATGTATAACCTGTTCTTGTTGGTGCTGCTAAAACGCCAACTAAAGCGTCATAATAGACTGTTTTAGAACTTACAGCAACACTACCACCATTTGCGTCATAATTAATTGAATATTGATTAGAAACCCATTTAGCATAAAGTGTTAAACCATCAAGAGGCATTGTTGTTGATGGACCAAAAGTAAATGGTGTTGTCAATAACTCATTTGAATACCAACCACTAAATGTATAACCAGGTAATGTTGGTGTTTCAACGGTACCAATCAATGCTTTATAATCTTTAGAAATTGTTAATTCATTTGTTAGATTTGAAAATTGTCCATTAGAAGCATGGAGCACTATATCATATACGATAGGTTCATAAATTGCATAGATAGATAAATCAGTTTTTACATTGTCAAAGTCTTTGTCCCAGCCGCTAAAAGTGTAACCAGATACATCAACATTTGTTGGTGCAGTTGCTGCTTGACCATAAGTTAAATTTCTACTGACTAATAAAGTATTATTAGCACCACCATAAAAACTAACTCTATATACATCTTGTTGATAAACAACTAAAAGTGTCATGTCATTTTCAACAGGACTGCTAAGACTTTGATTATATCCAATAAAGGTATAACCATCTTTTTGAGGGGTTACAGTAGGAACGATTAAATCTCCATGAGCAACTTCTAAACTTTCATATACAGTACCAAAATCATCTTCAATGGTCACTGTATATATATTGATTTCATATTTAGCATAAACAATTAAGTCTTCTGTTACTGGAAGTGTTTCATCAAAATCCCAGTAGCCATGATAACCTGTAATATTGCTTATTGCGGGTAATGTTTCAACAGTTGAGCCATAAGCAACATCTTTGATTGCTACAGGTTCTTCATCATCGATATCCATATAAAAATTAACAGTTAAGATGATTTGTGTCCACCCTGCATAAAGATCTAATGAAGAACCAGGGATTCTTGTATTAGAAAAGCTATTTGTACAATCTATATCTGTATACCATCCATTAAAGATATAACCTGTTTTGGTTGGATTTTCGGGGAATGCAATCGTTGCATTATATTCACCTGAAACGATCAGATTATCTTCATCATTATTAAAATGAAATGTCAATTCATATGTATTAATTGACCATTTCGCATATAGTGTGATATTTCTAGTGACCTCATCAGCAAATTCAAATGTATTTGAAAACGTTTCATCAAGAAACCACCCTTCAAAAGTGTATCCTGTTCGCGTTGCATCAAAAGCATCAATCGTTGTTGATTGATCAATGGTCATATCCGCAATGGCATCACCACCATTAGTTACAAATGTAATGGTTACTTGTCTTCCACATGCAACCAATAAAAATGCGACCATTATAAAACTAAATAGTACAATAATTTTTCTTTTTTTCATTTTTTATCTCCTCATAAATCTGGAACAATAATCACGCCAGAAGATTTAAACCATAATGTAATTTCATCATATTCTTGTGTACCTTTATCAATAATGCGAATCGTTACCGTTTTACCAATCGCCGATAAATCAAAATACACGTATACCTTTTTATTAAATTCATCAACTTGCAAAGATACATCATCTCGTGATGATGTTGCAGTAATGCGATAAACAGCATCTGTTGGTAAAAACTCATACTCGATAATATAAATATTTTGATCGGAAGTGACTATATTTAAAATATCTTTGAACTTATCTCCATCCTCATTTGTTTCATCATAATCACTAATCGTAATGGATTCAATGATGCTTTGAGAATTGTTTTCAGGCAGTGTGCCCCAAACAGCAATAAACACAATGGATACTAAACTGATTAAAATCGCAATAAATATAACAATTTTTTTATTCATATAATCCTCCTAGTATTCAATATCTACAAAATAAGCTTTTAAATATACTCTAAATAAATAAAATCTAAGCATCAAGAAAAGTATTGCAAGTATAATCAATACAATCCATGCAATTTCCGCCATAAATATAAATAATACAAGACTTAATATCGCAAACCCCAATGAAAGTACTAAACCAACAGATATTGATTTAGACACATTATCATTATTTGATAGTGAACCGGTTGCCGCATAATCTGATAATTTAGGATTTAAGATATCTAATTGAAATGACCAAAATATATGACCACTATTAACCAAAATAACAAAGACAAATAATAACCAAATACTTTGACTATCAAAAATGGGTAACGCAACATTAAATAAAATAAATGAAATTAAAATAACAAGATTTGTAAAAATAAGATTAAAAGCAATCTTTGCCCAAGCAACTTTCGAAGTATTTGAAGGGGCCG